>NZ_JBXEJO010000058.1:0-60351 GCF_056837965.1 Bradyrhizobium ferriligni | reverse complement strand
ATAAGAGACAGCCCGCAAGGGGGGAGGGAGCCTGAATAATGTGCGCGCCTGACTTTGCATGTGGCCTTTGTACGTCGTGCCACAACGCGTGCTGCACGCTGCTGCGCGCCGCACGGTGGTTGCAAACGTGAGGGACGCACTGGCGGAAGGGCTCCCTCCCCCCTTGCGGGAGAGGGGCGGGGAGAGGGGTACCGCTTGCTCCGATGCTGATCGAGTGCCGAGGCAGCACGTTCAGCGGATACGCCTGTCTGACGCAGCTCTGACGCAGCGACCAGGTCGCGCGCGCTACTTCTTCTTCGCGCCTACGCGCTCGATGGACTTGATCTCGAGCGGGGCGCGGCCGCCCTTTTCGGCGATCTCGCGGTCCTGCTCGCGCAGGAAGGCGCGCACCGGCTCGTCGCCGTCGAGCCCGCCAATGAGCTCCGACGGCACGCGGCGGTTGGAGCGCTGCGAGCCGTCTTCATAGAAGACGTTGAAGAAGGCGAATTCGCCTTTGGGATTGGTCCCGGGTTTTTTCGGCATGCGCGGCTTGTCCTCGATCGGGGCGCCGCTGTCAAAGCAAATCGCCCGCGCCCGTGCGCCGGTCTGCCCTGCGCGATGGGGTTGCGTGCGGCCCTTGCGCAACGTCGGGCGCAGTTCGGCCCGGCATGCGCTCGCCGCGCCCGTCAGGTCACATCAACGACATATATGCCTCAGCCCTCGAACAGCACGAACGCCGCCCACACGCTCGCGTCGCCCGCGCCCGCGACCTTGCCGTCACGCGCATCGCGCCTCGTCTGGCGCAGCGCATCCGAATAGGTCAGGCCCTCCGCCAGGTGCTCGTAGAACCGCACGGTGAAGTTCGCGGTGCCCTCGTCGGCGACCGGCCACAGCGTCAGCAGTGCGCGCCGTGCGCCGGCGATGCCGAGCGCGGTCGGCAGGCCGCGCAGGCCGCTGACGAAGCTCTCGTCGCCGCGACCGGTTTCGCAGGCCGACAGCACCAAAAGATCGAGCCCGGACAGGTCCCAGTCCATCAATTCGA
Organism: Bradyrhizobium ferriligni; assembly: GCF_056837965.1. Classification (NCBI taxonomy): domain Bacteria; kingdom Pseudomonadati; phylum Pseudomonadota; class Alphaproteobacteria; order Hyphomicrobiales; family Nitrobacteraceae; genus Bradyrhizobium; species Bradyrhizobium ferriligni. The sequence continues at coordinate 59,330 of NZ_JBXEJO010000058.1, read as the reverse complement.
AGGCATAGAGATAGCCGTCGTTCTCGTCGCGCAGCGGAAATCGGCTGTCGCCGGCGCCCGACAGCACGATGCCGCTCTGCCACAGCGTATCGAGGCCGGATGCCGTGCCGTCGCGATAGAAGCCGTGCGTCGCCAGATGCGCGATGCGCGCCTTGCCGATCGCCGCGCGCAGCGTGCCTTCGCTGACGCCGCGCCCGGTCAGCATCTCGACCGGCGCGCCGCGGGCGCGGGCGAGCTTTGCGATCGCCTCGATCTCGGTCCGGGTCGCGGGCAGGGGCATCGGCCCCGGCTCGCCATATTCGATGCCGCCGGCGAGCAGCATCGCGCCCCGCTGATCGAGCGTCTCGCGCGCATGGATCGCGATCAGCGCGTCGGGGCTGGTCAGCATCCGGATCGTGAACTTGTCCTCCAGCAGGCCGCCGCCACTGCCGGGCAGCAGCGCGAACGGCACGGCAAACAGGAAGCCGTCAGGCACGACATAGAGCGTGGTCTTGTCCTTCAGCAGCGGCTCGAGCGGCGCGAACAGCCGCGCCCGGAGGTTCTGGAAGCGGCCCTTGACGTCGGGCGCGTGCGCATCGGGATCAGGCACGGTGGCCCGCGTCGCGCGCAGCCGGGCGATCTCGGTGCGCACGCCGGTGTCGATCATCCGGCCGGGATCGCCGAGATCGACCACGCGCGGCTCGCTCGTTGCGGTCTCGACGATGGCGTAGAGCACGGTTGCCGCCAGCGGCGCCTTCGCCTGGCGATCCGCCTTCCATTGCCGCGTGATGAAATAGTTGACGACGGCTTCCTGCGCCGCGAGCAGCTGTGACGGGCGGATCGGGTCTTGCGGCAGCTTCGCGCCGATCGCATCGAGCCGCTTCTGCAGCGCCTTCTCGGCCGCGTCCTGCCGCCCCCACACCGACCTCGCCCAGTCGTCGATATTGCCCGACGAGAACAGCTCCTGCTTCTCGCCGTTGAGCCGGAGCGCGGCGCGCAGCAGCGTCGCGGTTTCCTCGTCCTTGCCGGCGACCTCTGTCTCGAGCTGGCGTAGCGCCGTGGCGTCGGCGCCGCCGAGCGTCTTCCAGCGCAGCACGGCGGCGGCAAAGGCCGGCTGCGCCACGGCGGAGCCGGCGCCGGTGGCGAAGCGGCCGAACGCGAACAAGAGATGGTCGGCATGGGCGCGGATCGCTTCGGCGACGGCGCGATCGCCGGATGTGCCGACCTCGCGCTTCATCCAGTCGAACATCTCGCGGTCGAGCGCGGCGAAGGCCTGCACCGCGCGGGTCGGATCATCAGCGATCAGCGCGGTCGCGATGCCGAGCTTGATCTCGAAGCTGATCGGATGCTGCGCCGTGAAGGCGCGGCTCGAGATCGCCAGCGCGGTCTCGCGCAGCCGCATCCCCTTGTCCCGCTCGCCGCGCTGCTCGCGTTGGCCGGCAGCCAGCACCGCGGATTTGATGCGCAGGAAATCCGCAAAATTCGCCTCATTGGCGACGATCGCCTCCAGCCGCCCCAGATCGGCCGGCGCGATCGCGGCGTCGCCGGCCGCGAGCATGTCGGTGTAGAACAGCCAGGCGTCGGCCTGTCCGGCAAAGCTCGGATCCTTCGGCGCCATCGCGGCCGCGATCGCGCGGTGGCGGCGGAAGTAACGGCGGGCGTCGTCGAAGCGGCCGAGATTGAGGAAATCCTGGCCGGCATTGTTGACCGTCACCAGCGTGTTGAGATGGTTCTCGCCATAATGTTTGGCGCGCTTCTCGATCGCGAACAGATCGAGCTCGAGCGCCTTGGCCGGCGCGCCGATCTCGCGCAGCATGTCGGCATAATTGTTGGCGAGCTTCCAGGTGGTGCGATGGTCGGGCCCCAGCACCTTCTCCGCGCGCTCGAAATTGTGCCGGCCCAAATTCGTCGCCGACGCCGCTGAGCCGTTGGCGGACAGCGCGACCGCGAGCTTGTCGCTCGCGATCAGCGATTCCTCGGAGCCTTCGCCCCAATAGGCGTTGAATGCCGCGATCGCCTTCATGTAGAGCGGAACGGCTTCGGCGATTCTGGCGTGGTCGGACAGCAGGATCGCGTACATCAGCAGCACGTCGGCATTGCCGGGCGGCCTCTGCGCCGCCGCCTTGCTCTGGAACGCGCGCACGAACAGTTTTTCGGCGAGGTCGTCGCGCTTGACCGCGCGCAGCGTCGCGGTCGCGTCGAAATACTGCTCCATGACGAACTGGGCGTCGTCGAGCTTGTCTGCGGCATCCAGTGCTGCAAGCAGCTGTGCATAGCCGGCGTCGATCTTGCCGCCGCGCGTCAGCGCGACGGCGTTCTTGATCTGCGCGGCGATCGCCTGCGTGCTGCCGCCGCCTTGCGCCGGCGCACGCCTGGCGGGGGCGTTCTGCGCGGCGGCGATGTCGAACGTCGCGGTCAAGACAGCGCCGAGCGCGAGCACGACACCGAGCGATGCGGCGGCCCTGCGCGCGCGTGCGAAACCCCCGGCGATCGTCATCAACAGCACATCCTCATCCCCAAACGCGTCATCGGATGGCGTCCCCAAATGACGGCGGCGTTGCAGCCGGCGTGCCTGGCTTTAGCGGCGCGGCGTTGCATGAACAAGACAGCGCGGCCGGCCGCGTGGCGGAAGCGGCTTGCCCAGCCTGTGCTTCTTGGTCGCGGCCGGCGGCTTCGGCGTTCATGCCTCGCGTCCGCAAATGCTGCCGTGCGGTGGGTCGCTCGCCGCCGCTTGCAGGCCACCGGCAGTCAAGCTATCGGATGATGTTACCGCCGGTTGCGCCGGCCCGCCTGCCGTTCGCGCCGAGCCGAGGGAATGGCTGGCGGCGGAGCCGCGCACGCCGGCGCACTTTCCCGGCAGCCGTCTTTCGCATCGGTGTGCAAACGAGCGACGGCCGAAAGCTGAGCTTTTTCTGACCATCGTCACTTGCGCCATGCCGTCCGATTCGCGTATGAGGCGCATCCTTCTCTTTCTACAACCATTCCTTCGAGAGCCGATCGCCGATGTCCAACGCCACAATCGACGCCAACAAGGCGCTCGTGCTCGCGCATTACGACGCCGTGACCAACCGCCACGATCCCGATGCGATCCGCGCGCAGCTGGCGCCCGACTTCTTCGACCATGCGGCGGGCAAGCGGCTGAGCGCCGAGGACGTGATCGCGCATTCGGCCGCGATGCATGAGACCTTCGCCGACCTGTCGGCGGTGGCGGAATGCCTGGTGGCCGAGCGCGACATCGTCGCCGGCCGCTTCGTCTGGCGCGGCCGGCACCGCAGCCCATGGCGCGGCATTCAGCCAACCGGCCGCCACGTCGAATTCCGCGGCATGACGTTCTGGCGGATTCAGGACGGCAGGATTTCCGAGCGCTGGGCGGAGATCGATTTCGTCGGGCTGGAGCGCCAGCTCAGGGATTGAGGGAAATCTGCACGACTTCGCCGCGCTGCGACCGTGATCCTCTGCTACAGATCATCGCTGCCGCCTTACCGCTTCATATTTGCGCGAGGATAAACGCATAGACTTCTTTGCGCCATTAAGGTGGCAATAAAATTGGGGAGGGTGAAAATCGCTAACTGCCTTACGAATGCCCTCCAGTGAAAGAGTCGGTTGCATCACCATTACATCGCTTAGAACTAAGCCGTACGCGACGTCGCGTGCCTGGAAATACTCCTCGAATTCCTCTCGTGAGATCGCTGTTTGGTTGCCGAGCGATCGCCAAATCTGCGTCGGAGACCCGCTCGCTATTCTGACTAGATTTGCATAACCGCATATTGCCGCAGTTGGCGCTGTGGCATAAATCCAAACCCGAGTGCCTTGGGCAATCTTCAGTCGGCGTCTCCGAAGCTCGACAGTCTTCTTCCCATGAAAAAGATTGTCCGCATGCTGAGGTTTCAAGGATATTAGGATATCTCTTGCTTCATTCATCGGAATAGCCTGCATCGACAATTGCAGCTAGTTGTTCGTCCGTGATCGGCGTGGCCGAAACAAGGTTGGTTTTAGTCACGCAGCCCATCTGCCGCAGCGCTTCAAACGAGACCGGGTTTCGTAGAGCGACAAGATTGTCGAAGGTGGTGGCAAGCACACGGCTGGACTTTGTCAGCATCTCAATATCATCGACGACGCCGCCTCTCTGAAGAAGCTCTGGCGCTCCTCTAGAGGGAATTGAGGTCGAGTCCACAATCCTACCAAGAGCAACAATCGCTCCCCGTCCGCCGCCACGTTTAGACTCGTAGAAGGCAAGTGCCGCTCCCCGAATCATAGCACGTGAGGCCCTGATCGTGTTGAAGTATGTTCGCCGCGTAAGAAAGTGAGCCTCAGGAACCTCCAGGAACGAGAATTGCCGATCGGTCCCTAAGAGGTCAGCCGCGTAGGATCGCGTTATCGGGACTATGACGGCGTTTCGCTTCGGCAAAGCCAGCAGGGTCGGCGAGAGCAACGTCTCAAAGTCATAGAGTTGAACGGCGCGCGCATCTCCGTTAGATGCAATTCTAATATCTGGTTTATCGTACCTCGGGCATTCTTTCTGGACGCTTAGCCCGGCGAGTCTCTCAACAGAGAGACGAACTCTGTTCCAATTGGCTTTTGTGACAGGCTGTCCCAAAGCCATCTTTGCAAGTTCACCGCGCCCGCTGACGTGTTGGAATCCCTGACCGATGGCGACCCTGCGCGTGATCGGATGAGTCGGAATGTCAGTCATCAGCATTCTGCACGGAGCTTTGGCCGAACAATAGCGTACCTGATCGGAGATGAGGTAATCCGCGACAGTCGATGAAAATGGATGCTCTTGGCGTACGCATACGACGCTGCGAGACGGGTGATCGAGCGCGCTCGAGACCCGCATGATGGCAACGCCTATGATTCCATCGTCGTCAAGAACGGCTAGCTGGCGACATTCCGCGCTAGCTATTTCTGGCTCCAGGGAAATGCCTTCACTCGCAACGAACGCGATTAGGTCTGAAAGGGACACCACAATTTGCCGCACTCGGAGGATTGGAAAGATTCCACCAAAGAGCAGGTGCCCGACATAGGAGACTTTGTCTCCGTCTTGGGAAACGAGCAGAATGAGCTTTTTCTGTCTCGCAGCTTCCGCGTAAGCCGGCTCGGGAAGAAAACCAAGTGCGCCACGCTCGCTATCTGCCTGCTTGCGGATCGAATCCAGAAAGGGAAGGATATCGATAAAATCACGTCGGATAAAAAACTGTTTAGCCATTTCCTCTACCCTACGTTGAGATGTTATCCACCTCCCAAGATTTGGCAAGTGGTTGAGGACTGAGGACGATTGACTTCAATAGGCTCGTATGAACTCCTCGATGCATGCTAAAAATCGTTAGATTTCGATCTTAGGTAACCGGTGAAGGGGGCAAGTCGAAATGTATCGATTCCGAGTGGCTCTATTTCTAACTTTGGCTTTTGCCACCCCCTCCTACGCCGCCCGCTGCGGCGGCAGTTTTCCGGCCTTCGTCCAGTCGTTCTCGCAGGAGGCGGCGAGCGCCGGCATCCAGCAGGACGTGATCTCGGCGGCGCTCGGCGGGGTGCAGCAGGATGGCGGGGTGCTCGCCTTCGACCGGCGGCAGCGCTACACCTTCAACAAGACCTTCGAGCAGTATGTCGCAACCCGGGTCGGGCCCGGGCGCATCAATGGCGGCCGCGCGATGCTGCAGCGGCACGCCGCGCTCTTGTCGAAGATCGAGCAGCAATACGGCGTGCCGCGCCAGATCCTGGTCGCGATCTGGGGGCTGGAGACCGATTTCGGCAAGGGCGACATGGGCAAGCTGCCGGTGTTTCGCGTGCTCGCCACTCTGGCGCATGATTGCCGCCGCACCGATCTGTTCCAGGGCGAACTGCTCGCCGCACTCAAGATCGTGCAGCGCGGCGATCTCCGTCTGAACGACATGATCGGCGCCTATGCCGGCGAGATCGGCCAGACCCAGTTCCTGCCGTCGTCCTACATCAAGTACGGCGTCGATTTCGACGGCGACGGCCATGTCGATTTGCGCCACTCGGTCGCCGACGTGCTGGCCTCGACCGCGAACCTCCTGCACACCAGCGGCTTCAAGATGGGCGCGCCCTATGGCGAGGGCACCGCGAATTTCGAGGCGATGCGCGAGTGGAACAGGGCGGTGATCTATCGCAAGACCATCGGGTATTTTGCCGATCAGCTCATAGGGCGGTGAGGGCGCGGCGGCCTTGTCCGTCATTGCGAGCGGAGCGAAGCAATCCATCTTTCGGCACATGCGGGACGATGGATTGCTTCGTCGCTTCAGCGCAAAATTGCTTCGCAATTTTGTCGCCGAGCTCCTCGCAATGACGATTGTTTCCATCGGGCCGCATCACGCATAGAGAAATGGATTCCGGGCCCTCGCTTCGCGAGCCCCGGAGTGACGGAATGAGTAATGTCCCATGGAAACCATCGGCAGCCAAAAGATCTGGTCGTTCTTCGACCGCCGCGGATGCCAGGTCGCGAAGAACGCGGCGGTGCGGGAGGGGCCGGGCCATCGCGTCAGTTCTTATCTGGAGCTCGCCACCAAGATCGCCGAGCTGCAATTCCTCAACCGCGACCATGTGCTGCTGTTTCGCGGCCAGGGCGCCGACTACAGGAACATCAAGCGCAACTCGTCGCTGAAGCCGACGCTGTTTCGCGGCGGCCGCGGCAATCCCGATCAGGCGACGCTGGTTGGGCGGTTCGATGCGCTGCAACGCGCCGAGCGGATCCTGATCGCCGAATACGCCAGGGAAAAGCTGCTCGGACTGGAGAGGCTGAAGCGGCATCGCATCCTGCGCTGGTCGATCCTGCAGCATTACGAGGTCTGCACCACGCCGCTGCTCGACGTCACCCATTCGATCCGGATCGCCGCCTCCTTTGCCTCGCTGGCTGAGACCGGCACCGCCTTCCTCTATGTGCTCGGCGTGCCGAATCTGAGCGGCGCGATCACCGCGAGTGCCGAGGCTGGCCTGCAGATCGTGCGGCTCGCCAGCGTCTGCCCGCCGTCGGCGGTGCGCCCGCACATCCAGGAGGGCTATCTGCTCGGCGAGTATCCGGAGATGTCCGGCACCGAGCAGAAGGAGAACTACCTTCCCTATGAGATGGATTTCGGCCGGCGGCTGGTCGCAAAATTCTCGTTCGCGCCGGCGTCGTTCTGGAAGAACGACAATTTCCCGCAGGTGGCGAAGAGCGCGCTCTATCCCTCGGAGCGGAGCGATCCGCTGTTCCGGCTGGCGCTCGGGGTGAAGAGGCAGCTCGGCGGGTAATCTCGTGTCGCGATGACGCGCAGGCGTCACTCGCAGGCATATGGATGACCCGCGGGCCGTGCGACATCCTCGGTGTCGTGCCAGGCTTGACCCGGGACCCATAACCACCAATTTCCGTGTTGCACGACGCTGCGGCCCAGCGTGTCTCACCAACTCAATCTTGTGGTGATGGATCCCGGCTTTCGCCCGGACGACGGGTGTATGCGCGTCTGCGCCACCGGGCCTCACGTCGCGGCATCGTGCACTGCTCGTGCAGCATCCTCGCTGTCGTCCCGGGCTTGACCCGGGACCCATAACCACCAATGTCCGTGTTGCATGACGCTGCGGCCCCAGCGTGTCTCACACACCCGATCTTGTGGTTATGGGTTCCGGCCTTCGCCGGGACGACGGGTGATGCGCGGGTTACTCCGCGCCATTGCGCTACTGGCTCGCTCTCGCGGCATCGCGCGCCATCCGCCTCGCCGCCGTCTTCTCCATCATCCGTTGCATCGTCTTCCAGTATGTCGCCGGGCGGAAGCGTTGCAGCAAATCCATGAAGTATGCGTCCTTGCCGATCAGGATGCGCGGCTGGTTTTTCTCGATGCCGGCGATGATGCGCTGCGCGGCCGCGGTCGGCGTGGTCCTGGCCAGCGCGTCGAAGCGCTCGATCGATTGGGCGCGGCGGGCATTGTCGGTGACGCCGGTGCCGGCGCGCGAGCTGCGCGCGATGTTGGTGGCGACGCCGCCGGGATGCACGACGGACAGACGCACCGGGCTGTTCGCCACCGCAAGCTCGTGGCGCAGGCTTTCCGAGAAGCCGCGCACCGCGAACTTGGCCGCGCAATAGGCGCTCTGCCCGGGCGGGGCGATGATGCCGAAGATCGAGGAGACGTTGACGATATGCGCCTCGCGCTGCCGCGAAAGCTGCGGCAGGAAGGCGCGGGTGCCGTGCACCACGCCCCAGAAATTGATGTTGAACAGCCACTCCATCTGCGCCTGATCGAACTCGCCGAACTCGCCGAGCAGCGCGACGCCGGCATTGTTGACGACGATGTTGAGCGAGGGATGCGCTGTAACGGCGGCCTCCGCGAACGCCGTGATCTGGTCCGGCTCGCTGACGTCGAGGCGGTGCACGGTGACCTTGCGCGGGCTCGCTTTCGCGATCTCCGCGGCGGCGGCGTGCAGGCCGGCCTCGTCGCGGTCGGCGATCGCCAGATCGCAGCCGCGCAGCGCCAGTTCATGCGCGAGCGCGCGGCCGATGCCGCTGGCGGCTCCGGTCACGGCGGCGGCGGATCCAGAGATCGCGGTCATGTCAGGTGAGCTCCATCTCAACGGGGGTGGTGGTTGCCAAGCGGGGAACACGGAATTTCCACGCTTTTCTCAAATTGGAACTGAACCATCCAGTGATTTTAGGCATTTAACCTATGTTACGCGCTCGAACCGAAGCATTCAAACCAAGGGAGCCACATCCATGGGACAGTCAAAGCCCTATCGTGCGAAGGCCCTGGTGGTTGAGGACGATCCGATGCAGCGCGAGATGATCGGGCTGCTGCTGGAGGAAAGCGAGTTCGACGTCATCGCCTGCGAGAGCGCCGAGGCCGCCGAGCTGGTGCTGCAGGGCAACGGCGAGAACGTCGTGCTGATGATGACCGACGTCGAATTGGCCGGACACATGACCGGCGTCGAGCTCGCCCATGCCGCGAAGAAATACAGACCCGATCTCGACGTGATCGTCACCTCGGGCAAGCCGCTGCGGCAGCGCCTGCCGGACGGGGCCTTGTTCTGGGCCAAGCCCTGGGCGCCGCTGGACGTGATCCGGGTCGCCGAGATGAAGGCGTCGGAGCTTTCGCATCGCGGATGGCGCAGGTCGTCATAACGGGGTGTCGGCGCGGGCGCCGGGCGGAGGCCCGGCAGCCGCTTCCGCCGTCCCCCTCGCCGTGATATTGGCGGACGATGTCCCGCCCGCCGAGGGTTTGAAGTGACGGATTTGCAGTGACGGATTTGCAGTGACCTGGTCCTTCCTGCTGACGACGCTGATCGTGGTGGCCTCGCCCGGCACCGGCGTGCTCTATACGCTGGCGGTGGCGCTGACCCGGGGAGCGCGGGCGAGCGTGGCAGCGGCGTTCGGCTGCACGCTCGGGATCGTGCCGCAGATGATCGCGGCGATGCTCGGGCTCGCGGCCATTCTGCACACCAGCGCCGTGGCGTTCGCGGCACTGAAATGGGGCGGCGTCGTCTATCTGCTCTACATGGCCTGGCAGGCGTTGCGCGAACGCGGCGCGCTCGCCGTCGAGACCGAGATCAAGCCGCGCTCGCGCCGGCGGGTGATCGTGACCGCGATCCTGATCAACATCCTCAACCCGAAGCTGTCGATCTTCTTCCTGGCCTTCTTGCCGCAGTTCATCGCGGTCGACGAGCCGCACCCGCTGGCGCGGATGGCCGAGCTCAGCGGTGTGTTCATGGCGATGACCTTTGCGGTGTTCGCGGTCTACGGGCTGTTCGCCGCCTCGGTGCGCGACCGCGTCATCACCCGGCCGAAGGTGTTGGCCTGGCTGCGGCGGAGCTTTGCCGCGGGCTTTGCCCTGCTCGGCGCCAGGCTCGCCTTCGCCGAGCGCTGACGTCGCGGCCGACACGCCCTGACGCAGGCAATAAAAAAGCAGGCGTTGCGCCTGCTGCCTTGCGCCCCGTCAGTCGGGGCCGATCGATGTAGGGCCGGTGAATTCGAGGTTGCTGTCGCTGCGACCGGTTGTCCCGGTCCGGGTGCCCGGGCAGGGCAAGAGCCGCTACCCGGGCTGGAATTCGTTACTTCTTGGCGGCCTTCTTCTTGGTGGCCTTTTTCGCCTTCGCCTTCTTCGCCTTCTTCGCTTTCTTAGCCATAGTATCCTCTCAGGGTTTCATGGATTGAACGCGACTCCGAGGCATGCTTGGCGGAGGGCCAGCCTCGCAACATCCTCGATATCAAACTCAGCAGATTCGGAGGCTGCTGCCGCGTGCTGTCACGGCGCCGTCATCGTGTTATCCACAGCTGTTACGTGTTTTCGCCAGTTTTTCGCAAAGCGCGGGCATGTCGCGCGTCGCGGCGTCATCGCATCCGTCATGCTTAACGATGCGCAAACGGCGGATGCGCAGATCTTCATCAATTCAAAACCACAGCACGGATTGCCACGTCGCGGGTGACGCTCCGTTAAGTGGCGCGGCCGCATGCTCTTCCGTAAGACAACGGGGATTGTCATTGGAGGAAACGCCCGGGGGGCGGACGGTCATTTCAGGAGAGGCGAGGCCGATACGGCTCTCGAACAGGGGCGATGTTGAGCGTTCCGACGCTTTGGACGGTATTCATTATCAATTTTCTCGCGCTCGGGCTGATCTGGGCCTATGTCGCGCGCAGCTATCCTGCTTTCGGCGCGGCGCGGTTCTGGACCGCATCCGCCTTGGTCGCCTCCGCCGGCGCCACCTGCGCGATGCTTCGCGTGATGCTGACGGACTCGCTGGTGCCGCTGCTTGCGGCGGGGACCTTGATGGTGTTCGCCGCCGGCCTTGCCGCGATGGGCATCGAGCGGTTCTACGACAAGCCCGCGACCTGGCGCGCCACCCTGCTGACCACGGCGCTGGCCTTCGCCGGTCTCGGCACCTTCATCTTCGCCTATGACAGCATGCCGATGCGCATCCTGGTCTACACCATTGCCCAGGTCACGCCGTTCGCGCTGACGCTGAAGCTGTTGCTGTCGTCCGAGAACGGCCGCGTCAGCCCCGGTGCCCGGCTCGCCGGCATCGTCGCCTCCGTGCTGATCGGCATCTACGCGCTGCGCGCGGTCGGCGCGCTGCTGCAGCCCGGCGAGTTCTCTTTCGTCCGCTTCTCTGCGGGCCAGTCGCTGGTGATCCTGCTGATGGTGTTCCTGTCGATGGCGCTCAATTTCGGCTTCCTGCTGATGGCGATCGACCGGCTGCGCAACGAGGTCGCCGACCTCGCGCTGCTCGACGATCTCACCGGCGTCGGCAATCGCCGCCATCTCTTGCAGCGGCTGACCGAGGAATGCGCGCGCTCCGACCGTAACGGCGAGGCGTTCGCGCTGCTGGTGATCGATCTCGACGGCTTCAAGGGCATCAACGACACCCATGGCCACGCCGCCGGCGACGCCTGCCTGCAGCACTTCACGCTGATGGCGCAGACGCGGCTCCGCCCGGGCGACATGCTGGCCCGCACCGGCGGCGACGAGTTCTGCATCGTGCTGCCGTCCTCGACGCTGCGCGAGGGCGCGATGATCGCGCGCCGCGTGCTCGAGGTCTGCCGCGCCGATGCCGAGCAGTGCACCGGCAAGGACATCCCGATCGCGGTCTCGATCGGCGTCGCGCAATGGACCCGCGAGATCGGCCTGCATCCCGATCGCCTGGTCGCCGCCGCCGACCACGCGCTCTACGACGCCAAGAAGGGCGGCAAGAACGGCTACGCGACCTACGAGCCGAAGCCGGCGCCGGAGATGGCCGATCCGCTGGAGGCGACCCTGCGCAAGCGCGCCTGAGCGTGCTAACGAGCGACCGAACGACGCCGGGACTTCCGCAATGACGCCTCGCCTGCTCGCCGCGCTTGTTGCGCTCGTCCTGTCCTCCGCCGTATCAGCCCAAACCCCCGATCTCGCGGCCATCGCGCGATCGCAAGGCACGCCCGAGATTCCCGGCTTGAAGATGATCTGGCTGGCGCCCTGGGGCGATGTCGCCAAATCGCATCCCTGGCGAAACATCATCGTGCACCAGACCGAGGGGCCGCAGGGCTCGGCGCGATACGGCGCCGAGGCGCAGCACAAGAATCCGACCCGGCGCGGCGTCATGGTCTGGGTCGAAACCGACGGCACGGTCTACTGGTCGGTCGCCGACAACCTCGTTCCGACCCACACCGACGGCGCCGATCGCAACGACAACAAATACATCGACAACAGCAAGACCTATCGCCAGGTGAACAAGGATACCTCGATCGGCGTCGAGTTCGCCGGCAATTACCCCGACGTCACGACCGGCCCGACCGACGCGCAGGTCGCGGCCTGGCGGGTGCTGGTGAAGGTGCTGCGCGCGCGTTACGGCATTCCGCCGGAGCGCGTCTACGCGCACAACTGGATCGACTTCAAGGACGCCCGCTACTGCGAGGGCTGCGCGCTCGCGACCATGGCGCGGCAGTGGGGCGAGTAGGGCGCGTACCCCATTAAAATCCGGGACGCCTTCTTTCCGGGGACGAAGCGGACACCCGATCCGGCCTCAGGGATATCGCCTCCTGACCTTATCGGAAGTCGGTGGGCCCAACCCGGCCGTCTACCGCTGACAGTTATCGGAGCCATTCGCCGGATCGGATGCCTCGCGGGTCAATGTCTCGGTGCAAGGCGACGTAATCGATCTCTCCGCGCGTGGTGCCGATGTCCATCAGCTCCGCGTCGCTTAGGTTGGACAGGGTGGCGCGCAATTCCTGGCGTTCGCGGCGCTCCCGAAAGGCATCCCAATATTTCCAGATGAAGCTGGAGACATGCCGGGTCGATACGGATGTCCGTTCCAGCCATGTTGTGCCGTGCGTCGAGCTCATCGCGCAGTCTCCATGGGATGGTGTTTCTTCCACGGCTTTAGCGCTCCCCTGTTGCCACCATGGTGTCAGGAGCCGTCATGGCCGGCACGAGGATGCCGCGAGAGCGGCGGGTAGGCTTGACCGGCGGCTTACATTTTCCTCACCTGCAGCTTATTCTTGCGATTTCCAGCCGGCCCAAGGCGCTACCCGGTTATCGGGGGCTCTCATCCGAGGGGATTCCAGGGGGATTGGCATCTTGCGCTATCTCTTCGAGGATTACGCATTCGACCTTGACCGGCGCGAGTTGTATCGCGGGGCGGACGTCGTCCGCATCGCCCCGCAGGTGTTCGATCTGCTCGATTATCTGATCCGCAACAGGGAGCGCGTCGTCAGCAAGGACGACCTCATCAATGCCGTTTGGAATGGGCGCAGCGTTTCGGATGCGGCACTGACGACCCGGCTGAATGTCGCCCGAAGCGCAATCGGCGATTCCGGGGAGGAACAGCGACTGATCAAGACGTTACCACGCAAGGGATTCCGTTTCGTCGGACAGGTGCAGGAGGTGCGAGAGGTTGCAGGTCCAGATCCGGCCGATACGCCCGAGAGCGCCCCTGCGGTACCCGACAAGCCCTCCATCGCCGTGCTGCCGTTCGCGAACATGTCTGACGATCCCGAGCAGGAGTACTTCGCGGACGGGATGGTTGAGGAGATCACGACCGCGCTTTCGCGGTTCAAATGGCTGTTCGTGATCGCGCGCAATTCGAGTTTCACCTTCAAGGGCAAAGCCGTCGACATCAAGGACGTCGGGCGCAGGCTTGGAGTCCGCTATGTCCTTGAGGGAGCCGTGCGCAAGGCGTCGGGGAAAGTTCGCATCACGTGCCAGTTGATTGAAGCGGCCACGGGCGCACACATTTGGGCGGACAGGTTCGAGCGTGACCTGACGGACGTTTTCGCGCTGCAGGACGACATCACGCTCGCTGTTGTCTCGGCTGTTCAGCCAGAGTTGTTTCAAGCGGAAATCGCAATGGCGTCGCGGCGGCGACCGGAAGACCTCACCGCATATGATCTTTATCTCCGGGCAACACAGCAAGCCGTCCGATCGACTCGCGAAAGTCTGGCCGAGGCACTCCGACTGGTCCAGCGCGCCCTGGAGCTTGACCCTGGGTTTGCTGCTGCGGCAGCTTTGGCAGGTGCCTGTCATTTGGAAAACGTGCTCAGGAGCTATGCGATCGACCAACAATTCGAACGCGAGGCAGCCCTTCGGCTTATGCGCCTGGCATTGAGCCTCGACGATCATGATCCAGGCACGTTGGCAACTGCCGCATTGATCTCGGCTCTTTTGGTCGGCGATTGTGAGGCTGAGATTGAGATGGCCGATCGGGCGGTCGCGCTCAACCCGAATTCATATAACACATGGAACCGCAGAGGCTGGGTCTATAAGATTGCGGGGCAGCCGGAGGAAGCGATCCGGAGCCTCGAACGCGCCATGCGAATGAGCCCGGTGGACCCGCTCCAATTCACAGCGTTAACCGGGATGGGATTTGCCCTTATTGAGCTTCGTCGCTTCGACGAGGCCATCGTTGCAGGGAGGAAAGCCCTGCGTCAGAACCCTTCCTATCCGGGCGCATACCGCTGCCTCGCGTCCGCTTTCGCCCATCTCGGACGGGACGCTGAGGCCCGTGAAGCGGCAGCCGGTGTGCTTGAGCTCGACCCCACTTTCACAATATCGGCGTGGATCGCTCGGAGCCGGCTATCAATACATGCGAAGCTGATGATCGAGGGTTTTCGGAAAGCGGGATTGCCCGAATGAGCCGCGCTCGTCCGCATCGACAGGCTGATTTATAGGGCCCGATTTGCCGCGGCGCGTTTCCGGAACCGGCGGCTCGAATGTGGACGATGGGTGTTGCAGGACAAGGGCCGGCGTTAACGACGCTTGGCGATTTCCAGCCTGAGCGAAATCGCTTCGAGGCTTGTTAAAACTTGCTGGGGTACCTCCTCCAGGCATAGGGATTTGGGGGAGATATGAGTAAGCGGGCCAAACGTGGAAAGACAGAGACGCTCGCACTGCCGGTGGCCGGAAGGGTTGCAATTGGCGCCATCGCCGCTGCCGCATTGGGGTACGGTTTGCTGTCGCGCCCGGCGAGCGTTCAGCCGATACGGAAGCAAGCCGCGCACCAGGTGCCGGTGCCATCTAGTCCGACGCCGTCGACTCCCATTCACGTAGCGGCGCCGGTTCAGGCTCCAGCGCCAGCTCCGGTTCCAATCCCGGTCCCCGCACCCCGGATCGAAACACCAAAAGCCGCTGATGCTCCCGGACGACTTGTTCGGCAGGTGGTTGACTACGTCAGTCACCAGCCGCCGGGCACCGTCGTCATCGATACCGGAAACACATTCCTCTATCTCGTTCTGAACGGCGGGCAGGCGATGCGCTACGGCATCGGTGTCGGCCGCGAAGGCTTCACCTGGTCCGGTGAACAGGTCGTGGCCCGCAAGACGGAATGGCCGGATTGGCGTCCGCCGGCAGAGATGCTTACGCGCCAGCCCTATCTGCCGCGGTTTATGGCGGGCGGTCCCGGCAATCCGCTCGGCGCCCGGGCGATGTATCTGGGCGATACCGAATATAGAATTCACGGCACCAACAAGCCCGATACGATCGGGAAGCGGGTTTCGTCCGGCTGTATCCGGCTGACCAATGACGACGTCACGGACCTTTATGAGCGGGTGAAAGTCGGAGCGAAAGTGATCGTGCTTCCGGCACAAGCTGCCCATCGACCATCCCAAAGCGCGCCGCCCGATGCTGGCGTCTCAGCGCAGGAGCCGGCGTCGCCGCCGAGCCGGCCCTTGGCAGCCAACGCGCAACCGCAGTCATCTCGACCGAAGATGGCCGACGCCCAGTAGCTCAATGCGGGACTTGCGTGGGTCTTGTTCGATGATCGCTTTCAAGTCCGAGCCGTAAGCTTCAAGGGCCTCAGGGCCTTTGCGCAGCTTCCGATCCGCGCCGGGATTACGACCTTGCGAGCCCAAACTCGTGGTGTCGAAGATTCGCAATGGAATCGACGCAGTGATAATCTAAGGTTGTGTCAGATGAAATGTCGTATCATCTCTAATCGCAGAGGGGGACAACATGATGCGTATGGCCAGCTGCCAGTGCGGACAGCTAAGTCTCACGGTTGAAGGCGAACCCGCCTTGGTTTCAGCCTGTAACTGCACGCGATGTCAGAAGCGTTCGGGATCTGCATTCGCACTTTCATCCCGATGGAACGCTAACCAGGTGAGGGATCGTTCGGGCAAGGGCCTAACTTATAGTCGCAAGGGTGCGTCAGGCGGGAACGTCCTATTCGTGTTTTGTCCCGTATGTGGTTCAACAGTGAGCACAAGTCTTGAACTTTTGCCCGACGTCATCGGCATTCCGGTTGGATGCTTCGCCGATCCAGCTTTCCCTGCGCCCAAGGTAGCTGCCTGGTGCGAGTCAAAGCTTGAATGGGTTCGTTTTCCTGATGGACTTCTCTTGCTGAGGGATCAGACCCAACCAATGGATACGCGCTAGGTGTCGTGGCGCTTTCGGATCAAGGCGGCCACTTCAACTCTGCGGCTGCGGTTCGGGAAACTTCCATTTGCCGCTAAGCGCTTCCGCTCGCGGGCGATACAGCCTGACTGTGTAATTCCAGCCCTTGGTGATCGGCAGGCAGTTCGCTACACCGCTCTCGCACCCGCCGAATTGAAGAGTGATAGAGCCATCAGGTCCCCTCTGAGCGGTTAGATTGTTGAGCGAGTAAGCATTGCTCGCATTCTTCTCGTAATATCCGTCCGCATTGTAAACGCTGACTGACCAGAAGCCATCCACAGGCACGTCCTTTACAGTGAGCTTGTAGACTGTGGTGCCGTCGTTCCTGGCTGGCGTGACGTTCAAATAGAGAGCGTCCTTGTCCGGATTGCCGCCCCATGCGGCGGCGGTCGCGATGAGATGCCGAACGGGATCGACCTGCTGCTTCGTTCCAAATCCCTTCCGAAAGTCAGGCAAGGTCGAGGCCAGGATCAGCAGCGCATCGCGAATCTTCTTTTGGCTCGCCGCATCCCAATTCGGAGTTTCAAGTTTTCCGGGGGCCTTCTGGCTGACCTTCACCGCATCTTGCAGTGCGTGAACCTGCTCCACATCCTTCGGATCGTTGGGATTCACAAGAGTCCGGATCGCCGTAACGATGTAGCGGGATCCGGTGTTCTCCTTCGTGAAAGTGTGCGATCCTTTGCCGTAGAACACGGCTGGTACGTAGTGGTCTTCATTGATGACCATCAGCGACATGAATCGTTTGCCTGCATCGGGCAACGTGATCGTGACTGGTCCCGCGTCAAGATCGAATACGCCCGATGTGTAAAGCGTGTCGCGGTTGAGACGAATGACAATTTGATGATCAATCGACGCTGGCTCACGCCGATGAAGCAATTTCCCCAAGCCTCCCTGCTTGGCAAGGTTGCTTACGTAGAGATCAGTCTCGGCGCGAATGAAATTGTCGACGGTGACTGGCACCGCAGCAGCCGGTGTCTGCGCATGCGTTGCGCTGCCGATTGCCGATGCCGCTAAGCAAACCGAGACAAGCGTCCGGATTTTCATTTTCTTGTTGCTCCCCTGCCAGGCTCGCAAGAATTGCGTAGAACTCACGTCAGAACAAGAGAAAACGTCTGTTCGTGGCCCGAACTGGCTTAGTGAGAGCCATCCGGTCCGGCCCGTACTGACTCAAAGCGGTCGTCCCGACCACCCGCTTGATCCTTCCCTTTGGCACGTTAAACTCGATCGAAATGGTGGGGAGAACAATCATGTTTGAGCGGGCATTGACGGCCTTCATTCTCGCTGCTGCAGCCTTCACGTCTTCAGGCACGTCAGCGAGAGCTGCCTCCGAGGCCGAAACCCAAGCCATCGCCAAGGATGCCTATATCTACTCCTATGCCATGCTGGAGAGCTATCAGACCTGGCGAGCCCAAGCGATCGACAAGAGCTTTTCCGGTTACGTCGGCGGCTTCAATACGTTCCGCCACTACTCCGAGCCGTTCACTCCGGACAACAAGGACATCGTCACACCAAACAACGACACGCCCTATTCCTGGGCATGGCTTGACCTGCGAGCCGAACCAATTGTCGTGAGCGTCCCGGCAGTGCCGAAAGAACGCTACTATGTCATGCAATGGATCGACCTGTTCACCCAGAATTTTGCTTACATCGGCGTGCGGTCAACCGGGTTTCGAGCTGGCAACTATCTGATTGCCGGGCCGAAGTGGAAGGGCAGCAAGCCCGCCGGCATCAAGCAGGTTTTCAAGGCTGAAACGGAAATCGTCGGGACATTGACGCGCACCGCCCTGCAAGGTCCGGACGACGTTCCCAACGTCAAGGCGCTCCAGGCTCAATACAAGCTGCAACCCCTTAGTGCCTTCTTGAAACGGCCCGCACCAACCACCGCACCTGCCATTGACTTTCCGGCCTATGACAAGGGCAAGGCGCGAAGCCACGATTTCATCGGTTACTTGAATTTCCTGCTGCAGTTCGCCGAGCCGCCCGTTCCCAGCGAGGTCGCAATCCGCAAGCGCTTTGAAAAGATCGGCATTGGCCCGGGGAAACCGTGGGATGCGTCTAAGGTTGATCCGGCGACGCTTGCAGCAATCGATGCCGGAGTGAAGGACGGACAGGCGGAAATTGATGCACTGGCGGCCAAGACTTTCAGCACCAATGGCCTATTCGGGTCCCGCGCACAGTTGAAGACAAACTACCTGCAGCGTGACGTCGGCGCGATGAAGGGCCTGTACGGCAACTCGCTGGAGGAAGCATGGTATGGCGGCTACGTCTGCGACGGAAGCAAACCGTCAACCGTGCATTTCACCAAGGCGAACCTTCCGCCGGCAAGGTTCTTCTGGTCCATGACGCTGTACACGCTTCCCGACCGCTTCCTGTATGCAAATTCGATCAATCGCTACTCAATCGGCGACCGGACCAAAGGGCTGCAGTATGGCAAGGATGGTTCGTTGACGATCTATGTGAGCAACGTTTCGCCGGGGAAAGATAAGGAAAGCAACTGGCTGCCGGCTCCGGCAGCCAAATGCAGCCTCGTCGCCCGCGTCTATGGCCCGAGCAAGGCGGCTATGAGCGGAGCCTGGAAACTTCCGCCGCTGGAGGCGGAAAAGTGATGGGTTTCGCATTTTGACCTAAGCAGAAGTGTTCGATCGAGCCGGCCAGCGCGACAAGACACTTTTGCATCCGTCAAGCAGCGGACGTAGATAACTCTGATCAAGGTCGAATTTGAATTCGTGCGACTGGGTCAAGTGGTCGGGTGTCAACGTGACTGTTACCGCGATATGCCCGCGAGAGCGGGACTGAATTGCAATCTCCAAATTCGGCTCCAAACAACGCAGCGCGGCTTCGCCGACCAAAGCCCCATGAAGCGTTTGCAATTGTTCAGCGAACTCCGCCAACTCGGGGACGCTTACAAATGCTCCCTTTGCTTCGACTACTGCACCGGTTGCTTCAACCCGCGCCCGAACATTCAGCCAATTTCCATCCCAATGGTCGGCGGCATCGGGAAATTGACGACCAAACACCCAAAGCGAGAACCCGCCGAACTTAAGGTCTGGTTCGACCGAGCCCATTATTGGCTCCACCACGGCACAGACCTGCACACGGATGGCGCGTCGTCGCGTGCGCCATCCGCTCCTCCAATCGATCTCTTGCGAAGAAAAAAGAGCCTTAGGCCTTCAGGTCCGTGATCCGCATGATCGCGACCACATTCCCATCGTTGTACGCCTGTTCTTTTGTTTCCTTGTTACAGGTCCAGACAAAATTCTTCTTGCCCGTAAAGGTCTTTTCCTCCTGCTCGAGCCGAAGCTCACCTTCGGTGATATGGCAGATCATGGCATTCATCATCGGGGGACCCATGGTCTTCGATCCCGGCTGCATAATGACATCGCGCATCGAGACCGTCTTGAATCCCGGGATCAGGGATGGTGTCTCGCCTTCATATTCACGCACCACGACACCTGGCCAAGGTGCCGTATCCTTGTAGCCCGTGGCCTGAGCCTCGGCGGGCTTGATCATGGCAGTCGAAACCGCTGCCAACGCGATTCCCAGTGCGGACCTTCGATCGACCTTCCTCATCGCTTTTCTCCCGACGTTACCGAACGAGCCGCCGCAAATGCAGCGCGCAAGGTTCGTGGTGAACGGTGGTGCGAAACCGAAAAAAGAACGGCCTCTAAGAGAGCGTGCCTGCCGATGGCACCAGTGCTGCTCGTTTGCCCGGACGGTGATTTCGGCACGTCCCGCTTCAAGGGGCGTGACATTCTACGCCACCTGACGCATCCGGGGAACAGGTGGCGTTGCACGAAGACACTGCGGCCTGTCGGAAATGTCCGAAATTGGCCCGGGCTGTGTGAAAACGTTTTTACACGGCCAAGGCCCTTAGCCGACATGAACCAAGTGCGCCTCGCGTGTCCGCACCCGGCGCTGATGCGGGCATTCGTCGGCAGGCGGATTGATGGGCATACGTCCAGTGCTTCCCGGAATGCCGCCCCCGAAGGCAGTCCCGCTTTGATCTAGATCAAGATCGCCTTAATCGAGTGAGTGTCACCTGTATCAACTTCAGGGCGGCCGGTGCGGCGCCGCGGCATCCGTGGATCGAATAGAGGCCGCGCGCAGATTGGGATGTTGGACCACGGTCCGATATCACGCGAGGATTTTGCCACGTAGCGTGGAAAAGATCGGCTGGGAGGTGACGCCTTGCGAGCGAAGTCCAGGCGCGCGCGCGATATCGCCATTTGCGATGGTCCATCAGATATCAAAAAATGATCTGCACACCCGACGGGTCGTTCCGCATGGGATCGGACAAGCATTATCCGGAGGAGGCGCCGGCACACCTTCGATGCATCAGTCGAGGAGTTTCCCAATGCATCATAAACAGGAGAGCGTAGCCATGTTGAGTTCTACATTGCCCGACGAGCCGTCGCCCTCTACTGGAACGCGGCCCCGCAAGACATCTGGCTGGCTCAAGGGGGCCTGCGCCTCGTTGCTCAGCACGACGATGCTGATGGCGTTGTCCGGGCCGGTCAGTTCGCCGGCCTTGGCGCAAAACCAGCAAAAACCGAACATTCTCTTCATCATGGGGGACGACATCGGCTGGATGCAGCCGAGCATCTACCACCGCGGATTGATGGTCGGGGAGACGCCGAATATCGATCGCATTGGCAACGAAGGCGCGATGTTCACGCACTACTACGCTGAGCAGAGCTGCACGGCCGGGCGTACGGCCTTCCTCACCGGCATGCAGCCGGTTCGCGTCGGCATGACCTTGCCGGAAATTCCCGGCAGCCCATCCTATCTGCGGCCCGGGACGCCGTCGCTTGCCAGGTTCCTGCTCGATCTCGGTTACAACACCGGGGAGTTCGGCAAGAATCATCTCGGCGACCACACCGACTCGCTGCCGACTGCGCATGGTTTCCAGGAATACTGGGGCTACCTGTATCACCTCGATGCCATGCAGGGGGTGAGCTTCCCCGACATCAACAAGACCGCGTCCCAGCAGACTGTCGCGCCGCCATGCAAGAACACTCCGATCCCCGGCGTGCCCGAGGTCCCCGGTGCGGTGGATCCCAAGACCACGGTCTGCCTGACGCCACCGCGTCCGATGCTCGCGTGCAAGTCCTCGGATGGTACCGCCAAGAACATGACATGCAAGGACGAGGGCCCGCTGACCCTCGATCGATCGAAGGGGATCGACGAGGAAATCTCGGCCAAGGTCGTCGACTTCCTCGATCGCAACGACCCGCGCCGCAGCAACAAGCCGTTCTTCGTCTGGTACAATCCGGCGCGCATGCACATCACGACCGTGCTGAACGACAAGTACCTGGGGATGGTGGGCGAGCCCGGCGGCAAGGATTGGGGCATCAATGAAGCCGGCATGAAGCAGATGGACGACAACATCGGCGTGGTGCTCAAGAAGCTCGAAGACATGGGCCAACTCGACAACACGATCGTCGTCTTCACCACCGACAACGGCGCCGAGACAATTACCTTCCCGGACGGCGGCGTCACACCGTTCAAGGGCGGCAAGTTGAGTACCTGGGAGGGCGGCATGCGCGCCCCGATGGTGATCCGGTGGCCAGGCGTCATCAAGCCCGGCACGGTGAAGAACGAAATGTTTTCTGCCCTTGACTGGCTTCCGACTCTCGTCGAGATCGCCGGCGGGCCCAAAGGCGACGCACTGAAGCAGCGGATCGAGGCCGGTGAGTATCCCGGCATCGTCAAGACCACGCTCGATGGCATCAACCAGATCGAGTACCTGAGTGGCAAGTCCGACAAGTCGCCACGCGACCACTTCTTGTATTACTCCAGCACAACCCCGTCGGCGGTTCGCTACAAGAACTGGAAAATGTACTTCGCAATGGTGTCCGACGACCCGGCGGGCTTCGTTTCGGGAGTGCAGCCCTACTCCTGGACCCAGGTCGTCAACATCAAGCGCGATCCCTTCGAAACCTCGGTGGGTTCGCAACAGAAGACACTCTTTGGTATGGGCGGCGCGATTGCTTCTCCGTCGACCGCTTACGTCTATGATTGGAACCTGCTGCCCATCGGCCAGCAGCTTTGGTTGATGCACCTTGAGTCTTACATCAAATTCCCGCCGCTGCAGGACCCGGCCAGCTACAACCTTGAACAGGTCATGCGGCAAGTCAGGAATATGAAGACGGCTGGCCGAAGCGACTAATGACAAACATCAGGTCGCGATTGTGAACAACAGAAGCGGCCGGCCGAAAGCGCCGGCCGCCTGTCCCCCGGCATCTAGAAACCCCACGAGAAACGCAAGATGAGCTCTCAACGAAGAAGGATGGGAAGCGGATCTTTGCATTCGAATAGGTGAGGTCGCCGGCTGACCTTCACGCCCTGTACTCAGCGGATTCGTCGGCAGGCGGATTGATGGCTAGACGCCCCGGATCGAGGTGCGTGCCGAGCACCACTTTGCAAACAACAAAAAAGCCGGCGTTGCCGCCGGCTTTCGTGTCTCTTGGTTCGTCGCTGCGCGATCAGTGCGCGGCTTCGAGAGCGGCGGCTTCCTGCCGGGCAATCGTGCCCTTGACGGCCGACTGCACCTTCTCGAACGCGCGGACCTCGATCTGCCGCACGCGCTCGCGCGACACGCCGAACTCGGCGGCGAGGTCTTCCAGCGTCATCGGCTCGTCCGCCAGGCGCCGCGCCTCGAAGATGCGGCGTTCGCGCGGGTTGAGCACGCCGATCGCACCGTTCAGGGCCTGGCGGCGATGATCGAACTCCTCGCTCTCGGCCATCAGGGCTTCGGCGTTGGGCGAGTTGTCGACCAGCCAGTCCTGCCATTCGCCGGCTTCGCCGTCGTCGCGGATCGGGGCGTTGAGCGACGCGTCACCGCCGAGGCGGCGGTTCATGTCGATCACGTCCTGATCGGTCACGCCGAGGCGCTTGGCAATCAGCTTCACCTGGTCGGGGTGGAGATCACCCTCTTCCAGGGCGGAGATCTTGCTCTTCGCCTTGCGCAGGTTGAAGAAGAGCTTCTTCTGGTTCGCGGTGGTGCCCATCTTCACGAGCGACCAGGAACGCAGAATGTACTCTTGTATTGACGCCTTGATCCACCACATGGCGTAAGTGGCGAGACGGAAGCCCTTCTCGGGCTCGAATCGCTTCACCGCCTGCATCAGGCCGACATTGCCTTCCGAGACGACCTCGGAGATCGGCAAGCCGTAGCCGCGATAGCCCATGGCGATCTTGGCCACGAGCCTGAGATGGCTGGTGACGAGCTTATGCGCCGCGTCGCGATCGTCATGCTCGCGCCAACGCTTGGCGAGCATGTACTCCTGCTGGGGTTCCAGCATCGGGAACTTGCGGATCTCGGCGAGGTATCGAGAGAGGCCGGATTCTCCATTGAGGACCGGCAACGTAGCTGTACGGGCCATTTGAGCGCCCTCCAGTGGTTCAGGCCCCCGATAGCGGCGGGCCCGGCAGGTGGCCGCTGGGTTAAAGCCGGCCATGCTGCGATGTTCCGCGCTGGATATTCAGCGCAGGTGCAACATACACCAAACTGTCCGTGATAGGGAAGGATTGCTGACGTCACGTCCCCGTGTGGCAGGTATAACCTGTTGTCATAACGCGGCTTTTCCGGGAGGGGTGCGCCATACCGCCGCTTCCAGCGCCCGTTGCAGAAGAAGCAAATCCTCCGGCAAAGGCGCCTCCCAGTGCAAAAGTTCTCCGGTCCGGGGGTGCTCCAATGCCAGCAGATAGGCGTGCAGGGCCTGCCGGCCGAGCGCGGTGAGTGCGTCCTTACCTTCCACGCCGAGCTGCCCGGCCTTGGTCTTGAAGTGAGCGCCGTAGACGCTGTCGCCGAGCAGCGGATGGCCGAGATGGGCGAGGTGCACCCGGATCTGATGGGTCCGCCCGGTCTCGAGCCGGCACGCCAGCAGCGAGGCGACCGGCTTGCCGTCGCGGCCGGCAAAGCTCGAGAGCACCTCGAAATGGGTGATCGCCTCGCGGCCGCCCTGGCGCACCGCCATCTTCTCGCGGGCATGCGGGTGACGGTCGATCGGCGCGTCGATCGTGCCGTGGGGCCGGTTCGGCACGCCCCAGACGAACGCCATGTAGCCGCGCTCCATCGGGCCGGTGCGGCCATGGTCGGCGAACTGCGCGGTCAGCGACTGGTGGGCGTGGTCGTTCTTGGCGACCACCATCAGTCCCGTGGTGTCCTTGTCGAGGCGATGCACGATGCCCGGCCGCTTGACCCCGCCGATGCCGGACAGGCTCGAGCCGCAATGCGCGATCAGCGCGTTGACCAGCGTTCCGCTGGCGTGGCCTGCGGCGGGATGCACCACGAGGCCCCTCGGCTTGTCGATGACGATGATGTCGTCGTCCTCGAACACGATATCGAGCGCGATGTCTTCGCCTTGGGGTTCGGCGGGCGTGGCCTCCGGCACGTCGATTATGATCGTATCGCCCTTGGCGACATGATAAGCGGGGTCGCGGACGACGGCGTCCTTGACGGTCACGGAACCGGCGAGGATCAGCGCCTTCAGCCGGGACCGCGACAGCTCGGGACTGCGCTGCGCGAGCACGCGGTCGAGCCGGGCCGAGCCCTCGTCGCCGGCGACGACGACCTCCAGCTTCCGACCGCCATTCGAAGAGACTTGTTGCGAAGACACTTGCAAAGATAGAGCCTTGTGATGACCGACACCGCTGTGACCGAACCGACCCCCGACCAGGCCGCGCTGATCGCGCGGGTGCGGCGCATGATGCTGATCGCGGGCCTGACCTCGGCACTGGCCGTGGCGGTCGTATTGATTGCCATCGGCTACCGCCTTTATCGCAGCGAGGGAAGCCCCGTTTCCGTTTCCGACGTCACTGCTGCGCTGCCGAAAGGCGCGCGCATCGTCGCCACCGGTGTCGCCGGCGAGCGATTGATCCTCACGCTTGATGTGGGCGGTGCAACAGAGATTCGCACATTTGATGCAAAGACGCTGAAACCTGTCGGCAGGCTGAGCTTCGTCAACGAACCCTGATCGCAGCGGTCGCGAAGCCGCGCAGTCGATCAACCAAAAGCTGCAGCGTATTTTTTGCGCATGCGTTCGCGCATCGAGAAGGTGTGCCGCCATCTTTTCGGCCGAGTTGCACGTTCAGCTTGCGCCATGTCGCGATCCAACCCGAGCGCTTCCATCGAACAGTCTGGTGAGTCCGATGTGTCGGGCTCGTGCGCCGACCCGACGCGCCGCGCGGTGTTGACCGCACTCGCGAGCTGCGCCTGCCTCGCCGCGATCGAGCCTGCGGCCGCCGACGATGACGAACAGCCCGGCGCCAATGAGCGGCCGCAAAAAGCCGATCGGCTCGTGCGTGCCGAAGGCGACAAGGCGGGCCAGGTCATCAAGTCGGAAGATCTGACCTTGGGCGGCCCGCCCATTCGCGCCTGGCCGCAGGATCCGAACACCTCGGTCGTCCGCAAGGGCTCGCGGCTGAACGAGGTCGTGCTGGTCAAGCTCGATCCGAGCGAACTCGACGATGCCACGCGCGCCCGCGCCCCCGACGGCATCGTCTGCTACTCGGTCGTCTGCACGCATGCCGGATGTCCGATCACTGCCTGGTTGAAGGAAGAGCAGGGCGACAAGAACGTTCTGAAATGCCTCTGTCACAACTCCGAATACGATCCGCGGCAGAATGCGCAGGTCGTGTTCGGGCCGGCGCCACGTCGCCTCGCGGCATTGCCGCTGACGGTTGCCGACGGCGCGATCACGGTCGCAGCGCCATTCGTCGGAAAGGTGGGTGCTCAGCAAGGAGGATGAGGCCACATCGGGATTTCTGCATGACCTAAACTGAAAAAATCAAAACAGAGCAGGGAGGTAGCATCTCATGACAAGCAAGCAGTGGTTACTGTCGAGTTGCGTCGCATTCACGTGCCTCATTTCGACCTATGCCGTCGCGGGGCCGATCGAAAACTACAGTTCGGTGACCTCAGCGCGTCTCGAAAATCCCGAACCCGGCAACTGGATGCTGTATCGCCGGACCTATGACGGACAGGGGTATAGTCCGCTCAACCAGATCAACACCTCCAACGTCAAGGACCTCAAGCCGGTCTGGACGTTCTCGACCGGCGTCATCGAGGGCCATGAGGCGCCGCCGATCGTCAACAACGGCGTGATGTTCGCCGCGACCCCGATGGGGCAGGTGATCGCGCTCAACGCCAAGACCGGCGAGGAATATTGGCGCTACAAGCGGCAGCTTCCCGACGATCTGTTCCAGCTGCACCCGACCAGCCGTGGCGTCGGCCTGTGGCAGGACAAGGTCTACTTCGCCACCACCGACGACCATGTCGTCGCGCTCGACGCCAAGACCGGCAAGGTGGTCTGGGACACCAAGGTCCAGGACTACAAGAAGGGTCAGTATCTGACGCTGATGCCGCTGGTGATCGACGGCAAGGTGATCGTCGGCGGCTCCGGCGGCGAGTTCGGCGTGCGCGGCTATGTTGTCGCCTACGATGCCGAGAGCGGCAAGGAGCTCTGGCGCACCTTCACCATCCCCGGCGAAGGCGAGCCCGGGCACGAGACCTGGAGCGGCGACGACTGGAAGTCGGGCGGTGGCTCCGCCTGGATGACCGGCACCTACGACAAGGACAACAAGACGATCCTCTGGGGCGTCGGCAACGCTGCGCCGTGGCCGGGCTCGGCTCACGCCGGCGACAACCTCTACACCAGCTCGGTGATCGGCCTCGATCCCGAGACGGGCAAGATCAAGAAGCACTTCCAGTACCACCAAAACGATTCCTGGGACTGGGACGAGGTCGACGCGCCGATGCTGGTCGACCTGCAGCGTGACGGACGTTCGTTCAAGAGCCTGATCCACCCGGGACGCGACGCGATCTTCTGGGTGCTCGAGAACAAGCCGGACAAGATCAACTACGTGTCCGGCTGGCCGTTCGTGAAGACCAATGTCTGGAAGGGCATCGAGGCCGAGACCGGCCGGCCGATCGTCGATCCCGAGCACAAGCCGGTGATCGGCAAGCGGGTCGAGTTCTGCCCGTCGCTGTGGGGCGGCAAGGATTGGCCGTCGGCGGCGTACAGCCAGAGCACCAAGCTCGTCTACGTTCCCGCCAACGAGAATTTCTGCGGCGGCTTCACGGGCGAGAAGCAGCCGCTGGTGCCCGGCCAGCTCTGGCTCGGCACCAAGCCGGAGGACATCGGACTGACGCCGGCACCGAACGCCGATCATTTCGGCGAGTTGCAGGCGTGGGATCCGGCCACCGGCAAGAAGGTCTGGCAGCACGACTTCAAGACCTCGCAGCTGTTCGGCTCGGTGACGGCGACCGCGGGCGACCTGGTTCTCGCCGGCGGCACCAATGACCGGATGTTCCGCATCTTCAACGCCAAGACCGGCGAGCTGTTGTGGGAGCAGAAGACCAACTCCGGTATCATGGCGATGCCGATGTCCTATGAGGTCGACGGAACGCAATACATCGCGGTCCAGTCGGGCTGGGGCGTCGACGCGCAGCGCATCCAGGACGCCCTGGCCGGCAAGGTCAAGGGCTTCGAGAACAACGTCCCGCAAGGCGGCGTGATCTGGGTGTTCGCGCTCGACAAGAAGTGAGCGCGCAATCAGGAGCGTGATCCGATTGAATCGGATCATGCTCCCAAGCTTTTGTCGGACTCAGCGACAGGGGGCGATGCGATCGGGAAGCGGCGGCTGGGGAGACCGCCGCTTCCCGGTCTGCGCTTGCTTTATTTGCCCTTGGTGTCGACCTTCCGCTTCTCGTCGTCGTTCATCTGCTTGATCGTGGGGTCGCGGCTCGCTTCGCCGGTGGTCTGACCTGTGGTCGACGGCGGGCCGCTGCTCGGAACCGAGCTCTGGTCGGGCAGCACCTTGGCCGGGCGCGTTGCGGTCGCTTTCGGCGGCGAGTCCGACTGCGCGAGCGCAGCCTGTGTCGCAAAAAGAAAGACGCCCGCGGACAAGGCGGCCGCGAGCGTCCCGAATGTCTGAGGCGGGGTTCTCATCGATCTGCTCTCTCTAAAGCGCGATCGATGAGAACGGCCCGTCTCGCCTAACGTTCCAGCCTCAGGTCTCCAGCTGTTTGCCGATCGGAAGGGCGCGGATGCGCTTTCCGGTCGCGGCAAAGATCGCGTTGATCAAGGCCGGCGCAAACGGCGGCACGCCGGGCTCGCCGACGCCGCTCGGCGGGGTGTCGGCGCCGGGCGGCACGATGTAGACGTTGGTGATCACAGGCGACTCGTCCATCCGGATCACCGGGAAGTCGTCGAAATTGCCCTGCTGCACCTTGCCGTCCTTGAAGCTGATCTCGCCGTATTTGGCCAGACTCAACCCCATGATCGCAGCGCCTTCTATCTGCGAGTGGATCCGCTCCGGATTGACGTAAGTACCGCAATCGATCGCGGTATCGACCCGCGGCACCGAGAACTTGCCCTTGTCGTCGACCGCCACCTCGACGATGGTCGCGATGTAGCTGACGAAGGAGCGATGCACCGCGATGCCGAGGCCGTGGCCCTTCGGCACCTTGCGGCCCCACTCGCCCTTTTCGGCGACCAGCTCGACCACCTTGCGTAAGCGTGCGGTGTCGATCGGGTAGCTGTCATAGGGCTCGCCGTAGTTCCAGGGATCCTTCACCGAGGACAGGTTGACGATCCGCGGGCTTCCGATCAGCTCCAGCAGCATGTCCTTCTGGTCGCGGCCCGTCGCATGCGCGATTTCCCCGACCATGGATTGCACCGCGAAGGCGCGCGGGATGTTGGAGACCGAGCGGAACCAGCCGATCCGCGTGAACGCGGCCGCTTCCGGATTCTCGCATTGCAGGTTGGCGATCTCGAACGGGTTGTCGATCAGGCCCATGCCGAGCTCGAACGGCGCCTCGTGATTGGCGCCGGCGGCGAAGGTCGAGGCGATGGTCGGCGCCACGCTGCGGTGCCGCCACGCAATCACCTTGCCGCTCTTGTCGAGGCCGGCCTCGATCCGTTCCACCGAGACCGTGTGCAGGAAGTCGTGATGCACGTCGTCTTCACGGGTCCACTGCACCTTGACCGGCGCGCCGAGCTCCTTCGACAGCAATGCCGCCTCGAGCGCGAAGTCGCATTTCGACTTGCGGCCGAAGCCGCCGCCGAGCAGCGTCACGTTGACGGTGACATTGTCCTCGGGGATGCCGAGCGTCTTGGCGACATCCTCGCGGGTGCCGCCGGGGCTCTGCACCGGCGCCCAGATCGTGGCCTTGTCGCCCTTGACGTCGGCAACCGCGACCGGCGGCTCCATGCTGACATGGGCGAGATGCGGCAGATAGTATTCGCCGGTTATAACCTTGTCGGCACTCTTCAGGGCCGCATCGACGTCGCCTTCCTTGCGCACCACGAGGCCGGGCTTGCGCGCGGCTTCCTCGAGCGAGGCACGATAGGTGACGGAGTCGTATTTGGCGTTGGCGCCGTCGTCCCAGACGATCTTCAGCGCGTCGCGGCCCTTGATCGCGGCTCCGGTGTTGCCCGCGATCACGGCCACGCCGCCGAGCGGCTGGAACTTGGACGGCCAGGGCCAGCCCTTGACCTCCATCACCTTCTCGACGCCCGGCACCTTCTTGGCCGCGCTGTCGTCGAACGATTTGAGCTTGCCGCCGGTGACCGGCGGACGCGCGATCACGGCGTATTTCAGGCCGGGCAGCCGGACATCGGCGCCGTAATGCGCCTTGCCGGTGGTGATGTCGTGCAGGTCGACGATCGAGACCTGGCCCTTGCCGAGATAGCGGAAGTCCTTCGGGTCCTTCAGCTTGAGGCCCTCGACGCTCGGCACCGACTCTTTCGCGGCGTCGGCCGCGAGTTCGCCGAAGCCTATCTTCCGGCCGCTCGC
The DNA here is from genome assembly GCF_056837965.1 of Bradyrhizobium ferriligni. Taxonomy (NCBI): domain Bacteria; kingdom Pseudomonadati; phylum Pseudomonadota; class Alphaproteobacteria; order Hyphomicrobiales; family Nitrobacteraceae; genus Bradyrhizobium; species Bradyrhizobium ferriligni. Next base: position 29,214 of record NZ_JBXEJO010000058.1, on the reverse strand, counting down.
GCTGTGCACCACCTCGTGGTTCTGCGCCTTCACCTCGGTGACCGGCACGCCCCATTTCTTGGCGGCGGCGGCTTCCAGCATCGAGCGCGCCGAGGCGCCGATCTGGCGCATCGGGATCAGATAATGCCGCGTGCTGCGCGAGCCGTCGGTGTCCTGGTTGCCGAACTTGACCTCGTCGCCATGCGCCTGCTGGACATGGACGCGCGACCAGTCGGCCTCCATCTCCTCGGCGACGATCAAGGGCAGGCTGGTGCGCACGCCGGTGCCCATCTCGGAGCGGTGCGCCAGGATGGTCACGATGCCGTCAGGGGCGATCGCGACGAACACGCGCGGATCGACCACGACGCCGTGCGGCATCTTGCCGGCGCCGGTCTCATAGGCGAACGCCTGGCGCGTCATCACGGGTGCGGCGAGCACGAAAGAGCCGGCGATGCCGAGCCCCTTGAGGATGCTGCGGCGCGAAACGTTCTCGACCTTCACGTGCTTCTCGAAGCCGCGAAGCTTGCCGGGATTGGTGCGGATATTCATGTCACACCCCCGTCGATGCGAGATGGACCGCATTCTCGATCCGCTGGTAGCAGCCGCAGCGGCAGATATTGCCCGCCATGGCTTCGCGGATCTGGTCGTGGCTCGGCTTCGGGTTCTGGTCCAGCAGCGCCGCGGCCTGCATGATCTGGCCGGCCTGGCAGTAGCCGCACTGCGGCACGTTGACCTGGCGCCAGGCCTTCTGCACCGGATGGTCGCCGGTCGGATGCAGCCCCTCGATGGTGGTGACCTCGCGGCCGACGACGTCGGACACCGAGGTGATGCAGGCGCGGACCGCCTCCTTGTCGACGATCACGGTGCAGGCGCCGCACAGCGCCTGGCCGCAGCCGAACTTGGTGCCCGTGAGGCCTGCTTCGTCACGGAGATACCAGAGCAGCGAAAGATCCGGGTCGCCGTCCCAATTCTGTTCCTGGCCGTTGATTTTTAGTTTGATCATGGTCTGTCCTCGCTCTGCCTAAGCTATTGACCTGTGCGGCGCGAGGTGCGGAACGTCTTCCATGGCCTGCGACCGCGCTGATGTTTGTTGTGCCAAGATATTCGTGAGCCAAATTTTGCCGTGCGCCAAAGGGCCTGCGCGCTTTGTTCCAAGCACTCCTCTCGCTTGTCCGGCGCCGTGCGGGGCGCAGCATGGTGAATGGCTGCGATGTTAGCAGAGGCCGGCGACGGGTGACTTCACAGGCAGGTGTTTTGCATTTCCATTTGGCGAAAGCAGGGCCGCCGTTGCACGACGCAGACATGACATCCTGACGTGGTCATCATGCAATCGGCGCGGCGCGGCCGCACCGCTGGTCCGTGCGCGCGGTGCACCGAGGCCTTTCGGGCAGGGCGCTCTCGGACCGCCGCCGCACCCGAACGGCGTTCGGCGTGGTAAGCATGGCCGGCAAAATCCCCGCCGCAATGCACAAGGCATCTTGCGGCAACCTGATTTCAAGGCTATTGCCTTTCCCCTCAACGCTCCCTTCGTCTAGCGGTTAGGACGCGGCCCTCTCAAGGCTGAAACAGGGGTTCGATTCCCCTAGGGAGCGCCAGAGAATTCAATAACTTAGAAAAGCGATGGAGAAGTCGTCGAATATCCGTTGAATAAGCGTCGGCGGACATTGGCGAACCCCAACACACTGATTCAGGTATCCGGCCACGCGCAGGTTCGCGCGCATGGATCCGACAACTCCGTTGACAATTCGAGCGGCAGTGATCGCCGCAACGACATGCAATCCCCCTCCAAGCACGCGAAATGCTCGCATCTAATTGGCCGCGCTCCATGCGCTGAATGCGCGATGCTTACGGGTGCGCAAATGAAGGCTTCCGCATCTTCAGCGGTGCGACCGAGTTCGGACTAGGTCCACAAGAAGACCGCACCCGCGACAGCGATCGGGAATAGCATTTTGTTAGCCGGCATTTGCTGAAGAATGAATCTGGACTTGTACGGACCGTGCGGGTCAGTCTTGAGCTGACCGCGCGCGATCCGCGATCCAAGGAGGTCGCTGCGAAGCTCTAGTCAGCAAGAATCAGTCTACGGAGACTCGCCTCCGAGCTGCGACACGATCCAATCCGCAAATGCGCGCACCGCGGAGCGTTGCCGGCTGGCACGGGGATAGACGAGGCGGTGACCAATGTAGCGGATATCGGTTGCGCGTCCCACCAGGGGGGCGACCAATCGTCTGGAGGCCAGTTCTCGCTCGGCCAGCAGGGTGGACTCCAGTGCCACGCCCAACCCTTCCGCTGCCGTCGCAATCGCCAGAAAGCTGCGATCAAACCTCATGCCGTGAAGCGCCGGCGCTTCCAATCCGTTGGCAGCGAACCATTGATGCCATTGAATTTGCTTCACGTCGGAACGAATGAGCGTCTGATCGAAGAGATCGGACGGTTTCCTGATCGATTTCGCAAGCGCGGGCGAGCAGAGTGGGGTGACCGTCTCCTCCTTGAGCGGAATGACCTCGAGGCCCTCGGCGCGGGGCTGACCGTAGACGATATCGATATCGAAATCGTCATTGCTGAAGCGCGCATAGTCGGTGCTTGCGGCGAGGCGAACTTCCAGTTTCGGATAGGCGGCCAGGAATTGGGCAAGCCGCGGCGCAAGCCATTGTGCAGCGAAACTCGGCGCCGAATGAACTCTCACCAGTTGCGGTCCGCGTGCGGCTACTTCCTCGAGACCCCGGCGCAGCTGATCGAAGGCCGCTCCGGTGTGACGCATCAGGTTCTCGCCGGCCGCCGTCAGCCGCACGGCCCGTGCGCTGCGCTCGAACAGGACGGTGCGCAGCGTCCCTTCGAGCTTGCGGATCGCATGACTGACGGCGCTGGGGGTCAGGTGAAGCTCATTCGCCGCATCTCGAAACGATCCGGTGCGCGCAGCGGCTTCAAATACGCGAATTGAGGATATCGGGATGTTCGACAGCATCTCACAAGTGAACCAAATTCATCGATCCGTGACAACTGCGCGTTTGTCGAGGGGCTGTCCGCACGTCATTTTCAGCACAGCAAGGAAGAAACAATCGAAGGGAGGCGTGAATGCTGCTCAGCGGTAAGACGGCGATCATTTCGGGCGCGGCCTCGCCCCGCGGCATAGGGCTTGCCACGGCGCGGCGGTTTGCCGCCGAGGGGGCGCGGGTTGCCATTCTGGATATCGAGGCGGGGGCAGCGGCTGATGCCGCTACCACGCTCGGGCCGACCCATATCGGGCTAGGGTGCAACGTCGCCGACAAAGCCTCGTGCGAGAAGGCCGTCGGCAGCGTGATCGATGCCTTCGGTGTTGTCGACGTGCTCATCAACAATGCGGGCATCACCCAACCGGTCAAGTTCCTCGACATTTCGCCAGCCGATTGGGACCGCATCCAGGACGTCAATCTTAAGGGCATCCTGTTCCTGTCGCAGGCGGTGATTCCGCATATGCGCACCCGGAAGTCCGGGTCGATCGCATGCATGTCGTCGGTTTCGGCGCAGCGCGGCGGCGGCATTTTCGGCGGTCCGCATTATTCCGCTGCGAAGGCTGGGGTCCTCGGCCTCGCCAAGGCCATGGCCCGCGAGTTCGGCCCTGACGGCATTCGTGTCAACTGCGTCACGCCCGGCCTGATCGGCACCGATATCACCGCGGGTAAGCTGACCGACGAGATGAGAGCCCGGATCCTGGAGGGCATTCCGCTCGGCCGGCTCGGCGACGCCAGCGATGTCGCGGGGATCTACACGTTCCTCGCGTCCGATCTGTCTGCCTACGTCACCGGAGCCGTGATCGACGTGAACGGCGGCATGCTAATCCACTGAGCGGGGACAGACAGCAATGGAGACCATATCCAAACCGTTACCCAACGCTCCCACTCTTGCTGAGCGCGCCTACAACGTCCGTCGCAATGCGCTGCGAATGGGGGAGGTGCAGGGACAGGGCTATATCGCGCAAGCGCTCGACATTGCCGACGTCCTTGCGGTGGCCTATTTCCACGCCATGCGTTACCGGCCGGAAGATCCCGCCTGGGAAGAGCGTGACCGCTTTCTGCTGTCAAACGGGCACTACGCTATCGCGCTCTATGCGGCGCTGATTGAAGCCGGGATCGTCCCCGAGCAGGAACTTGAGAGCTATGGCAGCGACGATAGTCGCCTCCCGATGTCCGGGATGGCGTCCTACACGCCGGGAATGGAAATGTCCGGCGGTTCGCTCGGCCTGGGGCTCAGCATCGCCGTTGGCGTGGGGCTTGGGCTGAAGCGGAAGAAATCAACGGCTCGTGTGTACACGCTGTTCTCGGACGGCGAACTCGACGAAGGCTCGGTCTGGGAAGCTATCCAGTCCGCAGGGCACTACAAGCTCGACAATCTGATTGGCATCGTCGATGTCAACAATCAGCAGGCGGATGGTCCGTCGACGCAGGTCATGGCTTTCGAGCCGCTGGTCGAGAAGCTGCAAGCGTTCGGCTGGTTCGCGCAGCGGGTGGATGGCAACGATCTGGATGTCGTGGTGGCAGCATTCGACGCGGCAAAATCGCATTCTGAACCGAAGCCCCGGATGATCATCGCCGACACGCTGATGGGCAAGGGCGTTCCATTCCTGGAGCAGCGCGAGAAAAACCACTTTATTCGCGTCGAGGCACATGAATGGCAGCTTGCGCTTGCCGCGCTAGAAGCCGGGAGGCAGTGATGAAGTCCGTCAGAGCAGCACCGCAGCCAGGTAAGCCGCGCCTGACCACCTCGGCGATGATCGCATCGATCGCGTCTGAGGGGCAGAGGACGAAGCCGGCCCCCTTCGGTCACGCGCTGGTCGAGCTGGCGCGCAACCGGGACGACGTGATCGGGATGACGGCCGACCTCGGCAAGTACACCGATCTGCACATCTTCGCCAAGGAGTTTTCAGATCGCTACTACCAGATGGGCATGGCCGAGCAGCTTCTGTTCGGCGCCGCATCGGGCATGGCAGCCGAAGGCTTCATGCCATTCGCCACGACGTACGCGGTGTTTGCATCGCGCCGTGCGTATGACTTCATCCACCAGACGATTGCCGAGGAAGATCGCAACGTCAAGATCGCCTGCGCGCTGCCGGGCCTGACCTCCGGCTACGGCCCAAGCCACCAAGCGGCGGAGGATCTCGCGCTGTTTCGGGCCATGCCGAACATGACGGTGATCGACCCCTGCGATGCGCTCGAGATCGAACAACTCGTGCCGGCCATCGCCGCGCACAACGGACCGGTCTATACGCGGCTCCTTCGTGGCCAGGTGCCGCTTGTCCTCGATGAGTACGACTACAAATTCGAGCTCGGCAAGGCGAAGACGATTCGCGACGGCAAGGATGTCCTGATTATCTCGTCTGGCCTCATGACCATGCGCGCCCTGGAAGCAGCCCAGGCACTTGCCAGTGATCATATCGATGCGGCCGTGCTTCATGTCCCGACCATCAAGCCGCTTGATACCGAGACGATCCTGCGCGAGGCAGGGAAGGGCGGTCGTCTCGTCGTCGTGGCGGAGAACCACACGTTGATAGGTGGCCTCGGTGAGGCGGTTGCCGCGCTCCTGATGCGCGCGGGTGTACATCCGATCTTCCGGCAGATTGCGTTGCCAGATGAGTTCCTCGACGCCGGCGCGCTTCCGACGCTGCATGATCGCTACGGTATTTCGACGTCGGCGGTCGCACGGCAGATCAAGCAATGGCTCTAGCGGCACGCGCTTAGCGCCAATCAGGAATGGGCAACATTTTCCCGCCTGCATATCTCGTGCAGGCGACGACTGATGGCTGCTGTCATTCTGCCGGCGTCCGAGAGCCGGTGCAAGTCCAACGGAGGAGAAGCATGCGGTGCATCAAGCGCGCCGCGAAAGAACCGACATTGTTCGGTTCAGCACAAGGAGGAATCATGACTTCGCGTAGACATTCGCCTCTCAGCCGACGGTCGGTGTTGATGGGAGCCGCTGCCGTGCCGCTGTGCGGCATTCTCACGCGTGGGGCGTTCGCGGCCGAATTCACCTACAAGTTCGCGACGGGGCAGGATCCGACGCATCCCGTCAACATCCGCGCGCAGGAGGCGATTGACCGCATCCGCGAAGCTACTGGTGGGAGGCTGGAGATCAAGCTGTTTCCTGCCAACCAGCTCGGCTCCGATACAGAGCTTCTGACCCAAGTCCGCAATGGCGGCGTGGAGTTCTTCAATCAGTCCTCGTCGATCCTCGCCACCCTGGTGCCGAGTGCCGGCATCGTGAACACCGGCTTTGCATTCGCTGATTACGAAACCGTCTGGAAGGCGATGGACGGCGACCTGGGGGCTTACATCCGCGCCCAGATCGCGAAGACACCGATTATGGCGGTCTCGAAGATCTGGGATAACGGCTTTCGGCAGGTGACGTCATCCGGCCGCGAGATAAGGACGCCCGACGATCTGAAGGGCTTTAAGATTCGCGTTCCGCCGGCGCCAATCCTGACCTCGCTGTTCAAGGCGCTCGAAGCCGGGCCCGCGCCGATCAACTTCAACGAAGTCTACTCTGCGTTGCAGACCAAGGTCGTCGATGGGCAGGAAAACCCTTTGCCAATCATCGCAACCACACGGCTCTACGAAGTCCAGAGTACCTGCAGCCTGACCGGTCACGTCTGGGACGGATACTGGGTCCTCGGAAACAAGCGCGCATTCGAGCGCTTGCCGAAAGACGTGCAGGAAATCGTCGCGCGCGAGCTCGACCGTTCGGCAGCCGACCAGCGAGCCGACATTGCAGAGCTGAGCCAGTCACTTCGTGCCGACCTCGCTGCAAAAGGCCTCAAATTCGCCGATGTCGACCGAGCCGCCTTCCGCAAGGCACTGTCGAAGACCAGCTTCTATGCCGACTGGAAGGCAAAGTTCGGCGATGAAGCGTGGACCCAGCTCGAGAAGGCCGCGGGGCAACTCTCATGACCGCCGTCAATCACACACCGAACATCGAGCCGAGCGTGGCGGTAGGCGGACCGCAATCCAGCTTGCAACTGTGGGCCGCAAACGCGAACAAAGTGCTCGGTCATGTCGTGGCGATCCCCGCCGCACTTCTGGTGCTGGCCGAGATCGTAGTGTTATCGGCCGGCATCGTCGGAAGGTATGTCTTCCATTCGCCGATCATCTGGTCCGACGAGCTCGCCGGCATCCTATTCTTGTGGCTCGCCATGCTGGGGTCCGTGATTGCCTTTCAGCGGGGCGAGCACATGCGGATGACGGCCATCATTGGCATGCTCAGGGCGGATACCCGAGCATTTCTGGACGTTGTTGCCGCGGCGGCCTCATTGGCGTTTCTTGTGCTGGTGATCCATCCGGCCTACGAATTTGCGGCCGACGAGGTGTTCGTCACGACGCCAGCGCTTGAAATCGTCAACAGCTGGCGTGCTGCAGCGCTGCCTGTTGGGATCGGCTTGATGCTGGTCGCGGCAGTGCTTCGGCTTGTGCGCATCGCCAGCCTGCGGAGCATGGTGACGGCCTTGGCGCTCGTTGCGGCCATCATCACTGCGTTTGCGGCGCTGGCCCCGGTGTTGACGCCGCTCGGCAATCTGAATCTGCTGATTTTCTTCGTCTGCGTGGTCGGCGCCATGGTATTTGCGGCGGTGCCGATCGCGTTTGCGTTCGGCCTCGCGACGGTGGGCTATTTGACACTTACGACCAGTACCCCCGACGTCGTCGTCATTGGGCGCATGGACGAGGGCATGAGCCATCTGATCCTGCTCGCCGTGCCGCTGTTCGTGTTCCTGGGGCTCCTGATCGAGATGACTGGCATGGCGCGTGCCATGGTCAGCTTCCTTGCAAGCCTGCTTGGGCACGTTCGCGGTGGCCTGCACTACGTTCTGGTGGGTGCGATGTATCTGGTCTCCGGCATTTCCGGCTCCAAGGCGGCCGACATGGCAGCGGTGGCCCCCGTGCTGTTTCCGGAGATGCGGCAGCGCGGTGCCAAGCCCGGCGACCTCGTGGCCCTCCTGGCGGCAACGGGCGCACAGACCGAAACGATTCCACCTTCATTGGTGTTGATCACAATCGGATCGGTCACGGGAGTATCGATCTCCGCGCTGTTCACGGGCGGCCTCCTGCCGGCGATCGTGCTCGCTATCATGCTCGCCACGGTGGTCTGGTGGCGATATCGCGGCGAGGATCTATCGCACGTCACGCGGGCGAGGAGGCGGGAGATCGGCCGCGCCTTCATCATCGCGCTTCCCGCGATTGCGCTGCCGTTCGTGATCCGCACCGCGGTGGTCGAGGGCGTTGCGACGGCGACGGAGGTGTCCACGATAGGCATCGTCTATTCCGTATTCGCGGGCCTCGTGATCTACCGGCAATTCCCCTGGCAGCGGATCTACCCGATGCTGGTGGAGACGGCGTCCCTTTCCGGCGCAATCCTGCTCATTATCGGTGCGGCGACTGGAATGGCGTGGGCGCTTACCCAATCCGGTTTCTCGGCCTCACTTGCCAAGTTCATGACCGCGCTTCCCGGTGGCGTGCCGATGTTCCTCGCCGTGACAATCGTCGCCTTCGTCATCTTGGGGAGTGTCCTCGAAGGCATTCCGGCCATCGTGCTGTTCGGGCCGCTGCTGTTCCCGATTGCCCGTCAGGTCGGCGTTCATGACGTGCATTATGCGATGGTCGTCGTTCTGGCGATGGGCATCGGTCTGTTCGCTCCGCCATTCGGTGTCGGCTATTATGCCGCCTGCGCCATCAGCCGGATCAACCCCGATGAAGGCATGAAGCCGATCGTCGGCTACATGCTCGCGCTATTGATTGGCACGCTCATTGTCGCCGCCGTGCCCTGGATCTCGATCGGTTTCCTGTAGGAGAGAATGGCGGCCGGCCGACGGCCGCCACAACCGCCTGTCATGGGAATCGCGGCAGATGCAGTGGCAACCCCGCGCAGGGAACGTCGAGCTCTTCGACCTGTCCCTTGCCCACCTCGGTGACCCGCAGCCTCTTCCCGTCCAGCGTAAAGGCGCAGTTCGTAGGTTGAGGGCCATCCAGCGTCAGGCGGTCCGCCACCGCACCCTCGCGATCGAGCACGGTGACATTCTTCTGATTGTAGACGGTGCAGTAGAGACGGCCGTCGGTCCCGAATGCCATGCCGTCCGGACCCTTGAAATCAGGATTGGGGTCGGGCTGCAGAACATTTCCGAACACGACGCGCTTCGGAGTAGTTTGGCCGAACACGTCGTAGCGATAGATTTCACCGGTGAAGGACGCATTGGCATAGAGTTGGTTATCGGGGCCGAAGGCGATGCCATTGGTGAAGCGGATCTTGCGGTCGAGCACACGCCGCACCTTCATCGCCACTGGATCGATCTCATAAACCCGACCGTCCCAATCGAGGTCCATGTAGCCGTTAACGAATTCCTGGCCGTTGATGAAATCCGTCGCAGCCATGCCGGAATCGGTCATGTACAGCAGTCCGTTCGGACCAAAACAGAGATCGTTCGGAAATAGGAAGCGAACCGTCTCGTCGCCTTCCATGCGGCGGACCTCGTTTCCGTGCTCGTCGATGCAGATCAGGGCCCGAAGGCCGGCCTCGGCGATCCAGATCCGGCTGTGGCCGTCGGTCGTCAAGCCGTTTGGCCGGCCGGCCGTTTCCCTGATCATTGTGCGATGTCCCTGCGGATCGAGGTGCGTGACGCACAGGGTCGCAGCCGACATTTCGGTAACGTACATCGATCCGTCAGGCAGGCAGACGGGTCCTTCCGGCGCTCCGATTCCGGTCGCAAAGAGTCTCGATGCCATTCTTTCCTCCCTCTGATCCTTCTTCGGAATGACCTGCTGCGTGTCGCGCGGCGATTAGCTGATGACCTGGCCCGATGCCGGATCGATGAGGACCGCGCGGTTGAGGTCGATCGCAAGTTCGACCCTCTCGCCATGGCTCTCGACATCATGCGCCTGGAGTTCGGCAATCGCGTCCACTCCGCCGATCTTGAAAGTGGCCAGAGTGCGCGTGCCGGTTGGTTGGATGAGGTCGGCAACGGCCAGATAGGAGACCACGCCCTCGCGCATGGAGCCGCCCGTCGCGCGGCTGAAATGCTGCGGTCTGATACCAAGCAAGACCGGGCGTCCATCCGCGCCCACGAGCGACGAAGCTCTCGATGCCGGAAGTGCCAGTGCTCCGTCATTCTCGAACGCAGCCGAGATGCCAATTCCGGTCGACACCAGCTTGGCCGGTATGAGGTTGATCGACGGTGATCCGAGGAAGCCTGCAACGAAGCCGGTCTTCGGCCGCTCGAAGAGTTCCAGCGGCGGGCCTTGCTGTTCGATCTTTCCGTCGCGCAACAGCACGATCCGGTCGGCAAGGGTCATCGCCTCGACCTGGTCATGGGTTACGTAGATCATCGTGGTCGTGATCTCGTGATGCAGGCGCTTGATCTCGGTCCGCATTTCGTCGCGCAATTGCGCGTCGAGATTGGAGAGCGGCTCGTCGAACAAGAAGATTTCCGCCTTGCGGACGATCGCGCGTCCGATGGCCACGCGTTGGCGTTGTCCGCCAGACAATTGGCGAGGATAGCGTCCGAGAAGCCCGCCGATTCCGAGCATCTCGGCGGCCTCGCTGACCCGCTTCCGGATCTCAATCTCCGGCGTCTTGCGCGCGCGCAAGCCGAACGCGATGTTCTCGTTGACGGTCAGGTAGGGATAGAGGGCGTAGTTCTGGAACACCATCGCGATATTGCGTTCGCGCGGCCGAAGATCGTTGACGACCGCACCGCCGATCGCAATCGTGCCCCCGTCGGGGTCTTCCAGACCCGCGATCGTGCGCAGCAATGTGCTCTTGCCGCAACCGGAGGGCCCGACTAGAACGGCGAATTCTCCGTCGTTGATGGTCAGATCGACTCCCCGAACTGCATGAACATTTCCGTAGTACTTGTGAACTCCGGACAGCCTGACGTCCGCCACGCGTGATCTCCCTTACCCCCTGACTGCACCCAGCGAGATGCCGCGCACGAGGTAGCGCTGCATCACGGTAACTGCGACGAAGATCGGCAACGTGCCCAACACCGACATGGCCGCGATCTTCGCCCAGAAGTTCGACTGGCCGCCGAAGTAGTGGGTCAGCATGACCGGAAAGGTGATGACCTCGGTCCGGCTGAGCACCAGCGCGAACAGAAAGTCGTTCCAAGCGAACACGAAGGTGAAGACTGACGTGGCAATGAGCCCGGGGCGCACCATTGGAAAGACCACTTTCCAGATCACCTGCCAGCGGTTCAATCCATCGACCAGCGCGCTTTCCTCGAGCTCAAGGGGAACATCGACGATATAGCCGCGCATCATCCAAATCACGTACGGCAGATTGAACGCGGTATAGAGCAGGATCAACCCGAAGAAGCTGTCGACCAAGCCGAGATAGACGTAGATGAGGAATACGGGAAAGACGACCGCGATCGGCGGGATCATGCGCTGCGAAATGATCCACATTGCGAGATTTTCGCCGCCGGTGCCGAAGCGCGCGAGACTGTAAGCGCACAGCGTGCCCAAGACGATAGCGACAATGGAGCTGACACCGGCCAGAACCAGGCTATTGGCGATCGCCACCACGTCGCCATCCTTGAACAGAACGTAGTAGTTGGCAAACTGGATCTGGCCGGGCACCCAGAGCGGAGGAACATGGTAGATCTCATCGGGCGTCTTGAACGAGATCATGAACAGCCAGTAGACCGGGAACAGAAACAGCAGCGTCAGGGCGATCGCGCCGAGATAACGCAAGGCGAGAATGCGCGTCTTTCGTTTCGGGAGCATCGCCACGGTCATCGTGCGAGCTCCATTCGCTTGAGGACCAGCGTCGTGATCACGGTCAGCATCGCGATCACCAGGAAGGCAATGGCGGCCGTATAGCTGGTCTCGAATTGCGAGAAGCCCTGTACGTAGGTGTAGAGCGATATGGTCTCGGTCATCGAGCCGGGACCGCCTTCGGTGAGCGCCCAGATGATGTCGAAGATGCGCACGAGATCCAGTCCGCGGATCAGGCAGGCCACCGCAACCACGGGCGCAATCGCGGGCAGGATGATCGCTCGAAGCACGCGCAGATAGGACGCACCGTCGAGTTCGGCGGCTTCGAGCTGCGATGGATCAACGTTTGAGAGCGCCGCGAGCAGCAGCAGGAACATGAACGGTGACCACTGCCAGACCTCGCAAATGATGATCGCCGGATAGACGTAGGAGGGATTGACCGTCCAGAGGATGCCCACCGGCTCGCCGGCAAAGAAGCTCAGGATCTGTCCGATCGGCCCGAACCGGACGTCGAACATCAACCGCCAGGTGGCGCCGGCGACGATTGGCGAGATCACCGTCGGCAGCACGAGAACCGCGACGAAGAGCTGACGGCCGGGCATGCGGTCGATGAAGAGCTGGGCCATGAGGAAGCCGATCAGGAGTTCGAGCGGCAGGGAGATGACGGTGATGATCGCGGTGTGCCCCAGTGCTGCCCAGAGTCGGGCGTCCCTGAACAGTACGGCGTAATTCTTGAAGCCGACGAAGGACGTGTTGTTGTCGGTCATCGTGATGTTCTGGAAGCTCACGATAAGGGAGTAGATGAGCGGGAATAGACCGACCAGAAGGAGGATGAGGATCGCCGGGGCAATGATGAGATAGGGCAGGCGATCCTCGAGCACGCGTCCTAGCGTACGGCGGCGAGCCGGCTTGGCGATCTCAAGGGCGGTGGAGGACATGCTGACGATCCGGAGGATACGTTGCGCGGGGACAGCCGCAGGGACTGTCCCCGTGCAAATGCGATGGCCGGTATTGACTACCGCGGATAGGCGCCGGGCTTTGCCGCCCAGACCTTGTAGACCGCCTTCTGAGTGTCGACGCCGACCTTCTCGGTGATGGCCTCGAATTGCTGCGCCATGCGGTCGAGAACGGCCTTGGGATCCTCGCCGGCCCAAAGGCTGGAGATCGCCTTGGTCATCGCCTCGTCATATTTGTCCTGCTGCAGCAGGGAAAGATCGAGCAGGCCTTTCTCGCCGGAGAGTTTGACGGTGTCGAGATACGCCGGCGCATCCGGCCACACCGAGCGGTATTTCTCGCTCGCGTAATGGGAAGTCCGGAAGGGATCGCGCAGGGTGTAGGGCAGTTGGACGCGCTCGAGACTGGTCTTCTTGCTGTTCAGCCACTGGATGAACAGATAGGCCGCCTCCTTGTTCTTGCTGGTTGCCGATACTGACAGGTCGAAACCGACGCCGAGTTCAGGACGTCCAAGCGGCGTCAGTGCGTAGCCCACCTTGCCGGCCACCTGCGATTTTGGCACCCACTTCAGCGCCTCCTCGCCGGAGCCGTAGCCGGCCGCCCAGCGGCCGTAGGGTGGCCAGGAGATCGTCATCGCCGTCGTGCCCTGGAGGAAGGCAGCGAGATTGTCGACGAAGTTCCACTGCTCGACGCCAGGCGGCATGAACTTGTTCTCGGCCTTCATCTGAGTAAAGACCTTCACGCCGACGTCGCTGTTGACGGTCGCCCTCATGGTGTCGGGGTTGAAGAACTTACCGCCCTCCATTCGAAAGCGTTCCTGGAACATGTATTGCGGATAGGGCGCGGTTCGGAAGAAGCCGGCGCCGTATACCTTGGGCGCCATCTTGTCGGTGATGAACTGGCCGATCTCGTCGAACTGCTTCCAGTCTTTGGGCGGGGCGATGTCGTAACCGAACTTGGCCTTGAATGCCTCCCTCATCTTCGAATCCTCGAAGATGTCCTTGCGGTAGTAGAGAAGCATGACGTCGCCATCGTCCGGGAAGCCGTAGATCTTGCCGTCATACTGCATCTGGTTGTCGCGATAGGCGGCCGCGATGTCCTGCAACTCGTCGCGATAGCCGTATTTGTCGACATATTTGTCCAGCGGCTCCAGCGCGCCGGCGCGCGCCAGATCGGGCATCCAGGAAGGTATCACGTTCAGCGCGTCATAGGCCCCGGCACCGGATTTGAAGTCCTGGAGGATCTTGGTGAACATCTGATCGGTTGGGACTTCCACGACCTTCACTTTGATGCCGGTCAGTTGCTCCCATTTCGGACCCGAATAGTTCAGCGGATCGAGCGACTGGAGGCCGGCTTCCCAGACGATGCTGATGGTCGTGCCAGAATATTTCTTCGCTGCTTCGACCGCGATGTCTGCTGCGTCCTTGTCCGCGGCGGGCGCTGCAGCACCGGTCAAGGAAAGCCAGGCGGCGGCCCCTTGGAAAGTCATGAACCTCATTCGTGCTTCCTCCTCCTTTTTTGGGCACTCGTAGGTCGTTAGGCCCCTCGCGCCTCTCACGTGGTGTTGGTAGTCAAACTCCTGCGTGCGCAGGACCGTTAGCGGCTGCGTTGTATTCGGTGACGTTGCAATCGATGCGAGGACCCACCGCAGGTGAAGCTGCGATCGAGAAGCTCAAGTGGTCTGTGTGGAAGAGTTGCGCTCGGGTACCTGCAGGGCTTGTGGCGTACGAAGCATTCCCGGCTTGGCTTCCTAGAAGCACGCATCCCCCCAAAAGCTTGATGCCCTGATTTTGGCCATTAGTTTGCGTCGTGGCGGAACTGGTCGACAAATGATAACTTTGCAAGCAAGGGTGAGCCGCATTCACTTGTTACCCCCTGAACTAAAGACTGGGCGAAGAGTAAGGGGGGCCGGCAGCATCGCGCGCCGGCGCTAGTGCCCCGGCTTCGCCACTCGACCTTACTTTGCTTCCAATCCGGCCCAGGCGGCGCCAGCCGATTACGATGCCGGTCAAAGAGAACAGGAAGCCGAGCGAACAAAGACCAACGATCAACGTGCTGCGCAGGCCCGGATGCGCCGCCAGGCGCGGGAAATCGAGTGTATGCAACGCGTAAAGCCAGCGATGGGCGCGGCGCGAAGCATCCCATCGTTGCAGCACGCGTCCGTCAGCGCCATCGACGTCGAACCAGACATCGCCGCACGTCGCACGATAGACCGGAGCACCCGGCAGGGTCGACTGCGCGGGATAGTCGTCGTCCGCAGCAACCACCGCAGGCACGCCGCATCCGCTCGCCAACCGCCCTGCGAATTCCTGAACCTCCGGGGAACTCAGCCATCCTGCCCCGTCGCCGAGCTGTTCACTCGCCCTGAACATGACCTGACGTGCGACGTCGTGCCCGACGTTGTACGCGATGTTCGGCAAGGCGCTCCCCGGATTCTCAGACGTAGATTTGCGGCGGTATGCGACCAGTCTGGTCGCTCGGCAATGCACGGGTGTTGCGGATGTGATTGTCATGACGATGCTTGATTGGCAGGCAACTCGTCATAGCGCCCGAAGTGATACAGGAGTGCCGAGCAAATCCAGCTCGCAACAAAAATCGCGACGACGATGTAGCCGAGGTCGTCCATATGAGAATTCAGGCTGCGGACGAGGCTCCAAACGCCATCGTTCAACCCAAGCCTGTCGCTCACCAAACCGAGGACTTCGAGTCCACCAATGAAGATGGCGACGACGACAGACACGGACGTTAATGTCAGATTGTACCAAAGCTTGCGGACAGGTTTGACGAAAGCCCATCCGTAGGCGCTCGTCATCAATGCACTGTCGGCGGTATCCATCAACGTCATGCCCGCGGCGAAGAGCAGCGGAAACAGGAGGATCGTCCACAACGATGTTCCTTGTGCTGCCTGAGTGGCGGATATCCCGAACAAGCCAATTTCGGTCGCCGTGTCAAAGCCGAGGCCGAACAGAAATCCGACGGGGAACATGTGCCAGGATCTTGTGACGATCTTGAACAGGGGCCGAAACAGACGGCTCAGCGGACCTTGCGGCGACATGAGTGGTTCGAATTGATCGGTCGTGATGCGTTCGCCGCGGTTTACGCGCACAAATGCCGACCAAACGGACTTTAGAATGAAGTAGTTGGCCAGCCCGATCGCCAGCAGGAAGAAGGCTGAGATGAGGGTGCGGATAAGGTTGAAGTCTCCGAGTGCGCTGATGTCCATCGATAAGGCGGTCCCGGAGATCGCAATCGACGCCAGCAAGACGATGCTCGAATGACCAAGTGCGAAGTAGAATCCCACGAGGGTCGATGGCTTCTGCTCCTGCATCAGTTTCCGCACCACGTTATCTATCGCCGCGATGTGATCGGGGTCGAATGCATGACGCAGCCCGAAGACGTAAGCCAACAGCGCCGTCCCGAGCAGTCCGGGGCGGTCGCTAAGTGCCTGCAAGGTCCAGACCCAAATGGCGACGTTGGCAGCGGTCAACAGAGCGATGGTAACCAGGAGTCTCGCCCCTTGCTGGGACCACCGATAGTTCGCCATCACTATTCCACCGTCGTCCTGCATGTTTCTGGGGTAGTCAGGCCCTCAATCCATCCATTAGGAGTGAGCCACGGCGCACCCGACGTTGTTTCGGTATTCCGCGGGAGGAGCCTGGAAGGCACGAATGAACGCACGGCGCATGTTTGCAGGGCTGCCGAACCCGACGCGATGTGCAATCTGCTGGATGGGTAGTGGCGTCGTCTCCAGTAGGATGCGGGCGGCCTCGACCCGAATATTTTCGACAAAGCGTGCCGGGGTCGTCATCATCTCATCCATGAAAGCGCGGCTGAAGTTTCTCGGGCTCATGGCGGCACGCTTGGCGAGTGCTTCGACCGAAAGATCAGCGGTTAGATTGTCTAATGCCCAGTCCATGACTTGGCTGATCTGAGTGTTTCGGATCGATTGTGCTTTGAGGAATTCGCTGATCTGGGGCAGGGTGCCCGGCCTCCTCAGGAAAACGACAAGCATCCTGGCGACGTCGAGAAACGTCGCTTGGCCGCAGTCGTTCTCGATCAGGTAAAGACAAAGGTCGATCCCGGCCATTCCGCCGACCGCGGTGTAGTAAGCGCCATCGCGAACGAAGAGCCGGTCCGATTCCACGCGCACTTGCGGAAACATCGTCGAGAACTGCTGCGCATGATCCTGATGGGTCGCAACGCGGCGCCCATCAAGGAGGCCGGCCGAAGCCAGGACGAATGTTCCGGTGCAGGTCGCGCAGATCCGGCGTACGGACTGCGCACATCGGGTCAACCAATCGGTCAATATCGGGAAGTCGTTTCTGGATTGCTGAGGGCTCTGACTACCTGCGACCAGTATGGTGTCGTAGGCGATATCCAGGTCAGGTGAGATAATCTTGTCTGGTAGCATGCGGATGCCGGACGAGCCCACGATTGGGCCCGGCGCCGCGCCAATGAGATCTACCTTGTAGCGAACTGGCGTCGTTTTCGACTTGTTGGCTTCGTTGAAGGCATCGGTTGGCCCCATGAAATCGATGGCGTTGGATCCGTTGATGACCACGATTCCAACTCGCAGGGTCGGGATGTTAGCTTCATTGTCCTCGTGAGACGGATGAGGAGACTGGGTGTCGGCGATCGCCATCGATAGGTGCCTCGACGTTCGATGATCCGAGGTCATTCGCAGACGCACGGATCCACTCCCGGAGCCGGCGTCATTGCCGGACTTCGGAATCACCAGTCGTCGAAATGACCGTTCGATGGCAGGAAATGTAGGCTATCCGGCACGATGCAGCGGCCAAAGTTACGTCAGCGTCGGCCATTCGCAGCGCGGATCGGCGTATGAGGTTGGGGCGTCGGGAGATGACGGGTTGCAGAAGGGGGGCGCCGTTCCAACCTGACGCGGCGCGAACGCACGCTCTCGCGTTTCACCTAAAGGCGAAGACCAGTGTGATAGCTAGTTCTGAACGGTTTATGGCCTGTTGGGCGTTGAATGGCCCACCGGGACGTGATCGGTACCGGCCCATGCACTCCGAAACCTAAGCCGGTATTCGCCGGGGCCAACGCCAAGGTTTCTGATGAATGCTCGCCTCATGCCGTCGGCGTTGCCGAAGCCGCAGCGTATAGCGATCTGCTGCAACGACTTTCCGCTGTCTTCGAGGAGCAGCCGGGCCGCATCCAGCCTTGCTGCGTCTACGAACTCGGTGGGCGTCATATTCATTTCCTGACGAAACACTCGCGTGAAGTTTCGGATGCTCATGCCGGCCTGTTCGGCCAGATTGTCCACCGAGAGCGATCCTCCGAGATTGTCGAGGACGTATTGTTGGACCGACTGGATCTTGGTTTTCCCGGACATTTGCGCAGCGAGATGCGCGCTGAATTGTGACTGCCCACCGGGGCGCTTCAGGAACATGACCATATAGCGCGCGACGATTAGCGCCAGGTCTCGACCATAATCCTCCTCGACTAGCGCCAGCGCGAGATCCATTCCGGCGGTCACCCCGGCGGTGGTACAGAGATTGCCGTCCCTGATAAAAATCTGATCGGAGTCAATATCGAGATTTGGATACTCGGCCCGTAGACGCGCCGCGCATTCCCAGTGCGTTGTGACCCGTTTGCCCGCAAGCAAGCCGGCTGCAGCGAGTAGGAAGACGCCCGTGCAGACGGAGCCGAGCCGGCGCACAGTGCGGGCGCGTCGGCGTAGCCACTGCACAATTGCCGGATCAATCGTTTCGAATGAAGGGTCGCCGCCGACCAGGAGCGTGTCGATCGGCTCGTCGGGTTCGAAGATGTGACGGTCAGCCAGGAAACGAAGCCCACCAGTTCCAAGCACGGGATGCGTGGAGCCGGCTATGACTTGCACGGTGTAGGCGTTCGGGTCTCCGAGCCGCCTAGCCGCTTCCCAGAACACTTCGGCCGGGCCGACGATGTCGAGGGACTGAACACCTGGCGGAGCAAGCAATGCGATGCGCATCAATAATCCTCAGTGGGCCCAAATTTCTCGCAACTTGCGTTCCGCGTGTTTGCTGTCGATGCGTCACTTTCGGCCAAAATTGCGCAACAATCGGACTCATCGCAACGGTTTGCGTATCTCAAGCTGCACATGGACGGTCGGTTAGCCCTGTCGGTCCCGTACTAGCGGTCGCACCGAGCCATGCTCGCGCGAAGCCGGTAGGGCACAAGCATACATCATCTCAGCTGAAGTCGGGCAATCGACGGAGCGAGCCAGAACAGGCGGGCGGACCGTTGCCCGTGCAAATACGGTGGCGGACCCGACCTCGAAGCGGGGGGGCGGCCGGCTATTACCTGGGACCGTATAGAAGAAGGTAAGAAGACGCGAGCCGGTGGGTTGTCCTCTCGGTCGTGGAACCTGCCCAAGTAGGCGCACGCCATCTTCGATATTGGTTCTTCGGCCAAACCGACCGAGGGAGCGCCTAGGAAGCCGGCTCGCCCGATGTGACCACTAAGCCCGATCGCTGGACCATCCGCTCCAACACGGTAAGCCAGATCCCGTAGTAGTCCCAGCTTGGGTCGGCCTTGTCGTGCGTGGCTTCCCACGCGGCGATGCTTGATATCATTTCCGAGCGGAAGTCATCCCATTCGAACACACCTTGCTTTGAAAGCGCCAGCGCCATGCCGAATGCCTGGCGCTGCCACGGTGCTCCAAAGCAAAGGCTTCCATTGTCCTTGGGCGGCATGTCGGGTTTCCCCAACATGCTTCCCAAGGCAAAGTGCTCAAAGTTCGTCTGCATCGTCGAACTCTTAGGGAACTGGCGGCTTCACGATGGCGACGCCCATCATCGATTCGGGCGTTACGAGGACTGCGAGCTGCTCCTCGTTGAAGCCGTCGGTGCCCGGGGGCCGCTCCGGAACGACGAACCAGCGGATCTGCGCGCTGCTGTCCCAGGTCTTGATCTCCTTGGCCGGATCGATGTTAAGACCGAACTCGCTCAGCACTTTCCGCGGTTCGCGCGCGGCCCGCGCCCGGAACGATGGGTCCTTATACCAGTAGGGCGGGAGACCCAAGACCGGCCAGGGATAGCACGAGCAAAGAGTGCAGATGATGAGGTTGTGCACGTCTGGCGTGTTGATTGCGGCCTTCATGTGCTCACCTTCTGCGCCGGCGCCCTTGGTGACGAAGTTCATTCTTTCGACCGCAGCCATGGTGTCTTCAGCGAGAAGCTTCTTGAAGGTCGGATCGACCCATGCTCTTGCAACAAGCTTGGCTCCGTTGAAGGGACCCATCTCGGTCTCGAAGATGGTCATGATCTTGTCGACCGTGTCGTTCGTAATGACGCCCTTCTCGATGAGAAGCGCCTCCAGCGCGCGTGCGCGCGCCTCATTCTCGGTCTCGCGGTCCTTGGAATATTCGAAACGTTGCATGGTTGGCTCCTCAGGATGCGATCGCGGGTTCGAGGTAAGCCTCGAAGAGGTCCGCATAGAAGGTGAAGTTCTTCTCGGTGTTGCCCGGCCATAGGACTTCGGGATCAAACTTGACGCAATACACCGGCATCGCGTCGCCGATTCCGTCGGGGCCGATGTCGCAGAGGTAGGTGTAGGCGTCGTGATAGACGCTATCGATGACACCGGGCTTGTTCCTGAGGTGACCAGGCAGGCGCGTGTGGTCGACTGATTTGGGATCGGCGACGCGGACGGCGTCACCCGGCGAAAACCGGGGCGGAGCTTTCCGCTCCCGCTTCGGATCGTCACCGATCAAGAGATATTTTCGCACACGATCATCCACGCCAGTGTCGCCGCCTTTCGGCATCACCGGAGGTGAGGCAAGGAATTCCTTGGTGCGGGCGTCGAGTTCGGCCTGCGTGATGTATCCCTTGGCGACGAAATACCCCGATATCCCTCCAAGCCACTTCTCGTAGTAGCGGTACTTGAAGTAGTCGAAGGGGTTCATCCCCTCTGCGCCCTTACGCAGATCGGCCCAAGTCCATGTCGTCTTGAACGTGCTTGGCGTCGCCTCAAGGTCAAGTTGCGGGCTTAGCGCCATCATCGCTGTATGGATGCCGAAGATCCTCTTTTCCCAGGCTTCCACGAAAACCCGTGTTTCAAGCGCGATGGGATCGAGGCCTTCCAGACCTCCGAGGTAGTGCTGTAACTTCATGGCTGCTTTCCTTCAGGTTGATCAAGCCACAGCCCGGCGCGCGGCCAGAATGTCGGCAAACTTCTCGGACACGAAACCGAAAGTGGCCCCGACCAGCATGGAAAATGCCGCGATCAAGGCCGGATTGGCGATGCCCGCGTCGGTGATCGAGTGTCCTGTGGCAGCCACGGTTCCGACCGTCGAGGCGAAGCCGAAAACGATCGCCGGCGGAAATCCAAGCGCGCGGTGGGAGGAGGCCAGAATCATTGCGCCGCTCCCAAGAGCGACGCAAAGCCCGGCGAATGCCGCTGAGTTTGGAAAAGCCGCGATGGCAAGCAGACAGAGGATGGAAATGACGATCCCGACCGCGTTCGAGGCGATCGATCTGACGAAGCCGGCTGCCCCTCCACCACACGCAAAGAACGAAGCCCACGCAATGAACGTGACCCAGACCGGATGGGCAGAATGGTCCCGGTGAGATAGGTATCGATGCCGCAGAGCGCGGCGATGCTTGTCGTCAAGGCAAGTAATGGCGTCATCTCGGTCTTCCCCTATTGCAGAATGATTAAACGGAGCGGCTAGGCCACGAGACTTGTCCCTGGCCGGGTCAGGCTGGACAGCTCGCTACGAATTCGAGCTGGATCGAGCCCTTTTCCGATGAAGACAATCGCGCTGGTGCGGAGCTCGCTCGCGGCCCAAGGACGCCCAGGACGGCCTTCGAGCGTCATGTGAACGCCGTGGAAAACCCAGCGTCGCGCCTCGCCTGCCAGCGAGAGGATACCCTTACAGCGCAGCAAAGTTTCGCCGTTCTGTTGAACAAAGGCGTTCAGCCAGCGGAAGAACAGCGGGCCGTCAAGGGGAAGCTCCTCGCGGACTTCTACGCTGACGACCGACAAGTCGTGCTCGTGCTCCAGGTCGGAGAGCAGCAGGGGTTCGATGGCGAGGCAGTTTTTGAGGTCGAACGCCTTGACGTCGACGATCGAAGCGACATCAACATGGCCATTGATTGCTCCAACGGCTCGCACCATCGGATTGATGGCTCGAATAGTGGCCTCGCATCTGGCGAAGCCGCCTCCGTCGACCAAATCGAGCTTGCTTATTACCGCGACGTCGGCAAAAGCGATCTGCTCGGCTGCGACGTTCTCCTCGGAACTCTGATCGGCAAGCCATCGCTCGATATGGACAGCATCGACCACCGTAACGACCGCGTCGAGCGTTGTGGCGGCTGAAAGAACTTCGTCCACGATGAAGCTCTGAATGATGGGCGCCGGATCAGCCAGTCCAGTCGTTTCGATAAGAATGCGGCGGATCGGTCGTTTTCCGGAGATAAGGTTGGTGATCGTCGAAACGAGATCGCTTCGCACGGTACAGCAGATACAGCCGTTGTTGATCTGGAGAACCTCTTCATCGACGCCGACGACGAGCTCGGCGTCGATGCTGATGGCTCCAAACTCGTTAACGATAACCGCGGTATCCGCGAGGAGGTCGTTCGATAGCAACTGATTTAGCAGCGTCGTCTTGCCTGCCCCGAGAAAGCCGGTCAGAACAGTGACCGGAATTTTTCGCGAAGTATCAAGCGCCATCTCGTTCCTCCTATCGTTCGCCGGAGGCTAGGTTTCGAGGAGCGAATAGACAACGTTCCGGAGCGCGCGAATCCGGCCAATCAGGTCGAAGGCGATGCGATTTGGAGTGTCGTTGCCCAATCGTGCTTCAAACATGCCTAAACGTACGGCACTGGGCCGCGAAACTCAGGACGGCTCTCGCTTGGTTCCGACTCGCGGTGAGCGACGTCTGCTACGGCGTCGGTCCCGAAATTGAGCTCGGCCAGAGCTGAGTTAGGCGGAGGAGAGAATGGGCAAACGTAACTTTGGCCAGCGTGCAAATTCTGCCAAACAGCGTCAAGATCGTGCAGCGATCGCGGTAGGACGGCGATACTTAAACGTCCGGTAAGCGGGCCGGGACAGTCTGGCGAAGATTGTTTCGTCGAGAGAATCCCATGTTGTTTCGCGGTTTGAGAGCTAAGTTCCTTGTCATCATCGGTGTCGCGCTTGCCGGCATGATCGCCCTGGTCTCGATTGCGCTATATAATATCCGCAGTCAGATGATGGTGGATCGACAAGCCAAGATCCAGCAGATGGTCGATGTCGGCCATGGAATACTGGCGCACTATCAAAAACTTGTAGTTGAGGGAAGGCTGGGACGCGAGCAGGCTCAGGCCGCTGCAATCTCGGAGATCAAGGGACTGCGCTACGACAAGGTCGAGTTCTTCTGGATCAATGATATGGCTCCGAACATGATCATGAGCCCGGCCAAGCCTGAACTCGACGGCAAGCCAGTCGGAGACTTGAAGGATCCAAAAGGCAACCATCTCTTTAGGGGCTTTGTTGAGTTGGTGCAAAGGCAGGGCGCCGGTTTCTACGGCTATCTCTGGCCCAAGCTTGGCTCCGAGCAGCCGGTTGCCAAGCTGTCCTATGTCCGGAGGTTTGCACCCTGGGGCTGGATTATCGGGACCGGCATCTATCTTGACGACGTCGATGCAATCTTCCGACAGACTGCCTGGACGTTCGCCTGGCTATGCCTTGTTGTAGTCGTCCTCGTAATCATCGTTTCCTTGGCAATCAGCCGCACCGTGACGCGGTCGCTTACCACCATTACCTCTCTTACCGAGAAGCTTGCATCAGGCCGGGACGGCTTCGAGGTGCCGTACACGACGCGCCAGGACGAGGTCGGAAGTCTTGCCCGGGCCTTGCGTGTGTTCAAGGAAAATGCGGCTGCTGTTCGTAAAATGCACAGCGAGCAGGAGAGGCTGAAGAAAAGCGCGGACGAAAACAAACGCAGGATTATGGTCGAACTTGCCGGCAAGTTCGAGGCGAGTGTTGAAAGCATGGTGCGGGAGGTATTCGGCGAGGCAAGCGAAATGCAGAAAGCCGCCGAGAGCATGTCAACGAGCGCTGACCATGCCAATGGACGAGCGAATTCAGTCGCAGACGCATGTCACGAGGCTTCCGAGAACGTGCAGATGGTTGCGTCCGCCGCTGGCCAGCTGTCGGCTTCCATCAACGAGATAAGCGGTCGCGTAACGCAGGCGGCCCAAGTCGCCGATAAGGCTGCTTGCGACGGGCAGCGCGCCAATGCGACCGTGCAGGGGCTTGCCGCTGCGGCCTCCAAGATTGGTGAGGTCGTCGGGCTTATCAACCAGGTAGCGGCTCAGACGAACTTGCTCGCGCTGAACGCTACGATTGAGGCCGCTCGTGCTGGCGAAGCCGGAAAGGGCTTTGCTGTCGTGGCTGCCGAGGTGAAGTCGCTCGCGACACAGACCGCCAAGGCGACCGAGGAGATCGGCACGCAAATTTCCTCGATACAGGCCGAGACGTCATCCGTCGTCGACAACATTCAGAGCATTCTTGCGACGATAACCGAGGTCAACGAGATATCGTCTTCGATTGCCTCGGCGGTCGAGGAGCAAGGCGTCGCGACGAAGGCTATCGCCCAAAGCGTGCGGGACGCGGCGTCCGGCACGAACCGCGTCTCACAGAACATAGCGGACGTCAACGCCGCAACGTCAGAAACGGGAGAGGTGGCGGGCACCGTCCTCGCGTCCAGTGCGCGTCTGACAGGCAAGTTACGGTTGTTGCAGGACGAGGTCAGCGGTTTCGTCGCGAGTGTCAGGGCGGCATGAGACGGATCGCGGTCGAGCGCCGAACGGTTCCAGGCTAAAGGCGTTGCTCTTTCATAAGGCGATAGAGGTGCGCCCGGCTGATACCTAACAGTTCAGCCGCACGTCGCTTGTTACCGTCAGATTGCTCCAAGGCAGTCCGGATCTCTGTTACCGTCTGAGACTGGATGCGCTGCTTGAGCCGCTGAGGCGCAGCATCCTCGTCCTGTTTCGACGGCGGATTCGCTGAGAACAATGTCAATCGCCCGGTTACGACGAAGCGGGTCAGCGTGTTTTCCAGCTCGCGAACATTGCCGGGCCACGAATGTGCAAGAAGCGACGCGATCTCTCTTCGGCCCAAAGTGGTCTTCACCGCGCTCAGCCGAACCGCGATCCGCGCCAGCAGTATTCTGGCGAGAAATTCGATGTCCTCGCGATCGCGAAGGGGGGGAACGTCGATCGGTAGAACGCCGAGGCGATAGTAGAGGTCTTGCCTGAAACGGCCTGCCCGCGCGAGTTCGGGAAGCGATTGATTCGTAGCGCAGACGACGCGGGTATTCACGGCAACCGGCGTCGTGCCGCCAACGCGCACGATTTCGCTGGCCTGGAGAACACGGAGCAAGCTGCCCTGTAGGTGCAGCGGCATATCTCCGATTTCGTCCAGGAACAGGGTCCCTCCGGAAGCCAACTCGAACTTCCCGAGTTTCCCGCGATTGCGTGCGCCCGTGAATGCGCCGCCTTCATAGCCGAACAGCTCGGCTTCAATCAGTTCGCTCGGAATCGAAGCGCAATTGATCCAGACGAAGGGGCCCTCGGATCGGCTTGAATGGGCGTGGATGGCATGGGCGGCCAATTCTTTGCCGGAGCCAGTTTCTCCCGTGATCAACACCGGAAGATCGTGCGCTGCGACAACCTCGAGTGAGTTTCTGTAGGCATCCATACGTTCGCCCTGGCCCGCGATGTCGCTCATGCTGAATCGCGAGCGCCACGACTTACTGCCTTGGGGCATAGCCAACTCGGCTTGCGTGGCCCGCCGGAACGTTCTCTTAAGGGTGCCGAGGTCCGAAAACAGTGCGAGGCCAACCGCGCCAATGATCCGGCCGTCCTGAAGGACGGGAACCTGTCTAGTTATCAATTGATGGCCGCGCACCTTCAAAGGGTAGCCCACGTGACTTCCTTCTCCGCGCGCCACGAGGTGAAGCTTGGTTTGTGCCCCCACGACATCGGTGATGTGTCGGCCAACGAAGTCATCCGCAACGCCGCCCAGGAGTCTGCAGTACGGCTGGTTGATCAGGACGACGGTACCTGAAGTATCGACTGCAACGAGGCAATCTGAGACGTGATCAAGGACAAGCCTCAGAAAGCCGGCTTCCTCCGTAGAGCCTGCAATCCACTCTGAAAGAACCATGATGACCTCGTCCTCGATGTGTCACTAAAATGCGACGCGAGCGTCACGTAATTGATACGATAGTGAGACGATTAGCCGGCGTCAAATAGCAGCACCGAACGCTGATCGATGAAATTACGTAACAATATAAATGAGTTATGCGACAGCTCGCGACGGAGCGGCGAAGTGGCACAGCGCTTGCGAACTCTCCTGACTGAGAATGAACTCGGGAGGAGACAAATGACGTCCATCAGGACCACCACAATCGGGGACACCGTCGTGCAAGTGTCGGGAGAAGGAATGCCGCTGGTGTTCGTGCACGGCTTCACGACAACGGCGGAGTTCTGGCGCGAGCAGGTAGAGGCGTTCTCTGCCCGTCATCAGATGGTTCGTATCAATCTGCCTGGTCACGGCCGTTCGCCACGTCCCGAAGACCGAAGCTACACGATCGATGCATTCGTCGAGGACGTGCTGAAGGTGTATCGCGCGTTGGCGATTGAATCGGCAGTTCTGGTCGGGCTCTCGATGGGCGGCACCGTCGCGCAGAACTTCGCGCTCGCCTATCCCGAGCGTGTAAAGGCGCTGGTGCTGGTCGGGGCCACGCCGCACGGACTGGGCGCCGACGTCAACGTCGATAACGTTCTCAAGGCCATCGACGATCTGGGGGTGGTGGCGGCAAACCAAAAGGTCATCGAACGATCCTTTGGTTCTGTTGCGGGCCCAGCGCTTGTTGATTTCGCCAAGACCGAAGTCACGCAGACGCCTGCCTTCGTGGCACGTCAGGCCATTACGTCGCTCAATGCGTCAGATACTCGCGGCACGCTCGGAAGGATCGTCATGCCGACGCTGGTCGTCGTCGGCGAAGAGGACATCATCACTCCCCCAAGTGAGTCACAGGCCTTGGCTAAGGGGATCCCCAATAGTCAGCTTCATAGCGTGCGCTGGGCGGGTCATTTCCCGATGCTAGAGCAACCAGAGGCTTTCAACCGCTTGCTGGGCGACTTCCTGGCCCGACAGGGCTTGTTGCCGCCACGGCTGACGGACGAAGCGACATCCCATTCGCAGCGCAGCGTTTGATCCGGGAGGACAGAATGTCAGTTCACACCATTGGTTCACAAATCGAACGCACTTCCAGCCATCTCGATCGCGGCACCAAGCGAATTATTTTCGCGGCCGCCCTTGGTACGGTTTTCGAATGGTATGATTTCTTCATCTACGGCTCTCTGGCAGCGTTCTTCAGCACGCTGTTCTTCCCGAAGGGGAATGAAACGGCTGCGTTGCTGGCTGCGCTTGCAACATTCGGAGCGGGCTTCGTCCTTCGCCCGTTTGGCGCGGTGGTATTCGGACGCCTCGGCGATCTTGTCGGCCGCAAGAAGACCTTTCTCGTAACCATGCTGGTGATGGGTCTCGCGACCGCGGCGGTTGGCTTGCTGCCAACATTCGAGACCGTCGGCTGGTGGGCTCCGACTGTGTTGGTCGGCTTGCGTCTGCTGCAAGGACTTGCCGTCGGCGGAGAATTCGGGGGAGCAGTAACATATGTTGCCGAGCACTCCGATTCGAACAAGAGAGGCTTCACAACGAGCTGGATCCAGATCACGGCGACTCTCGGACTGTTCCTCTCGCTGCTCGTGATCATTTTGTGCCGTTCATCCATGTCAGCGGAAAGTTTCGCGAGTTGGGGGTGGCGCGTTCCGTTCGTTGGATCGATCGGCCTTCTGCTTCTCTCGCTCTACATCCGGCTCAAGCTTCACGAGTCACCGGTGTTCCAGCAAATGAAGGCCGAGGGCAAGGGCTCGAAGAATCCGATCGCCGATACATTTGCCGACGGTCGTAATCTGCGGCTGGTGCTCGTCGCCATTTTTGGAGTTGTGGCTGGTCAGGCGGTCATCTGGTACACGGGCCACTTCTACAGCCTCTATTTCATGACCACTACGCTCAAGATGAGCCAGGACCAGGCCAATTTCTACCTCCTGGTCGCGCTCACTCTCGGAACGCCATTCTTTCTCTTGTTTGGCTGGCTGTCCGACAAGGTCGGGCGCAAGTGGATCGTAGTGATAGGGTGTGCCTTGTCTGCTGTGCTGATAATCCCCTTGTTCCAAGGTTTGGCGACTTACGGGAATCCAGCGCTTGCCGAATTCCGCGCCAAGACCTCAGTGGTGATTCATGGTAACGACTGTAGCGAGGATCAATCCTTGGCCGGTCAGCTCTTCCAGCCTCAGGCGACGAAGGACTGCACACGGGCGAAGGCGTTTCTGACCGCGCGTGCAGTTCCGTATGCCGTGAAGGCGGATTCTGCGTCACTTAACATCCAGGTTGGCGACGAGACTGTCACCGGCTTCGATGATGCGAAGCTTCTGAAAGTGTTGACGGACAAAGGGCTGCCGTCGGCCAAAACACCCGCTGAACCCAACGGACCCATGGTCGTGGCGATCCTCTTCGCCTTGGTGTTCCTGGCGACAATGGTCTACGGACCACTGGGGGCCCTTTTGGTCGAACTGTTTCCTGTTCGTATCCGCTACAGCGGCGTCTCCGTTGCACTCCAGCTCGGTAACGGTTGGATCGGCGGATTCGCACCGTTTGTGGCAACCGCAGTTGTCATTGGGACCGGCAACATTTTCGGTGGGCTCTGGTACACCGTGGCGTTCGCGGGTTTAACGGCGATCGTCGGAGCTCTGTTGCTTCCGGAAACCCGTGGTCAAGACATCAATACTTGATTGTGCGGGTCATTTGCGGCCGGCGAGGTCGAGATATCTCACTCGCCGGTTCGGAGCATCAGAGCGGAAGATGGCATTCGACCACCAACGCACTGCGTCAGATCCGCTGGCAGACCGGCTTGTCTGCTCAATCTCCCCAGACTGGACTGGGCCGCCGCTATCTCGGTGGCGGCCCCCTTTTTCCGCTGAATTGTCAAGGGGCCCGATCGCTATGTCCCGGATACTCAGATCTCGAGGCGTTAGTCAGCGTTAGACTTGAGTTCGGCCTTAACGATGTTGAAGAACGCGGTCGTGCTCGAAAGGCTTTACCGCACGATGATTGGAGAAGTTCGGTGAGCGCAGAGAACAGAACTGCCGCTGAGAGAGTCTATTCGGTGCTGGCCGACCGGGCCAAGCGCGCTTGTGTCAATGACGCCAAATATCGCGAGATGTACGCGCACTCGGTCAAGGACCCGAACGGCTTCTGGGCCGAGCACGGCAAGCGGATCGACTGGATCAAGCCCTTCACCAAGGTCGAGAACGTCTCCTTCGCACCGGGCAACATCTCGATCAAATGGTTCGAGGATGGCGTGCTGAACGTCGCCTGGAACTGCATCGACCGCCATCTCGACAAGCGCGGTGACCAGACCGCGATCATCTGGGAGGGCGACGATCCCTCCGAATCCAAGCACATCACCTACCGCCAGCTGCACGACGAAGTCTGCAAG
>NZ_JBXEJO010000057.1:0-60594 GCF_056837965.1 Bradyrhizobium ferriligni | reverse complement strand
CCCCCGCAAGGGGGGAGGGAGCGCAGCGAGTGGGCGGCACGATGTGGGTTCACACCGCCACCACAGCAGAGGCGCGGCATGAGCGCGCTGGCTGCATTGATCCGCCGCGACATCCGGATCGCGCTGCGCGTTGGCGGCGGCGCGCTGATCGGCGTGCTGTTCTTCCTCACCGTCACGGTGTTGATGCCCTTCGCGGTCGGGCCGGATCTGGCGCTGCTGTCGCGGCTCGGCCCCGCGATCCTTTGGCTCGGCGCACTGCTGGCGAGTCTGCTCACCCTCGATCGCCTGTTCACGGCCGACCACGAGGACGGCTCGCTCGACCTCATCGTGATGAGCCGGACGTCGCTGGAACTCGCCTGCGCGGCCAAGGCGCTGGCGCATTGGCTCGCCGCCGGCCTGCCCCTGATCGTCGCAACCCCGGTGCTCGGCCTGCTGCTCAATCTCGACGGCACCGCGACGCTTGCGGTCGCCGCCACGCTGCTGGCGGGAACACCGGCGCTGACCTTCACCGGCATGATCGGCGCCGCCCTGGCGGTGACGCTGCATCGCGGCGGGCTATTGCTCGCGGTGCTGGTGCTGCCGCTGTCGATCCCGGTGCTGATCTTCGGCGTTGCGGCCTCGCAGGCGGCGATATCGGGGCCTTTGCCCTTTGGAACACCGTTCTCGATCCTCTGCGCGCTGTCGCTTGCCAGCCTCGTGATCGGCCCCTTTGCCGCCGCCGCGAGCCTGCGGCACGGGCTGGACTGAGATGGAGCCGATCAAATCTCGCCGAGGGGATTTCGGCCAATTGCCTCGTTCACAGCGGACGATTATCAGGGTGCCATGAAGCTGACCGAGACGCTGACCGACCTCGCCAATCCGACCAAGTTTCTGGCGCTGACCGCGCGCGTCCTGCCGTGGCTCGCCGGCGTGACCGCGATCCTGCTCGCGATCGGGCTCTACCAGTCGGCGATGGCGCCCGACGACTACCAGCAGGGCGCCACGGTCAAGATCATGTTCATCCACGTGCCGAATGCGTGGCTGTCGATGTTCGTCTGGGGCGTCATGAGCGTGGCCGCGCTCGGCACCCTGGTGTGGCGGCATCCGCTCGCTGACGTCGCCGCGAAGGCCGCCGCGCCGATCGGCGCCGCCTTCACCTTCCTCGCGCTCGTCACCGGCTCGCTGTGGGGCCGGCCGATGTGGGGCACCTATTGGGAGTGGGATGCGCGCCTGACCTCGGTCTTGATCCTGTTCCTGATGTATCTCGGCCTGATGGCGCTGTGGCGCGCGGTGGAAGACCCGTCGCGGGCGGCGCGTGCGGCGGCGGTGCTGACCCTGGTCGGCGCGATCAACATTCCGATCATCAAGTTCTCGGTCGACTGGTGGAACACGCTGCATCAGCCGGCCTCCGTGCTCCGGATGGGTGGATCGGCGCTCGACAAGGCGTTCCTGTGGCCGCTCCTGGTGATGGCGATCGCGTTTTCGCTGCTGTTCATCACCTTGCACCTGGCGGCGATGCGCAACGAGATCCTGCGCCGGCGCGTGCGCAGCCTGCAGATGATGCAGGCCAGCCGCGTCTCGTTCACGACTGGTTCGCGCGAGCAAAACGCGTCAAACGAAATTGGAGCGGCGTGACACGATGGCGCTTGGTCCCTACGCCTCCTTCATCGTGATGTCCTACGCGCTGGTCGCGGCGGTCGTGCTGCTGTTGATCGTCTGGATCATCGCCGACTATCGCCGGCAACAGGCGCGTCTCAGGGAGATCGAGGCCAGCGGCGTGACGCGCCGCTCCGGCCGCAGTGCGGCGGACATCAGATGAGCGATCAGGCGACCAACGGCCCGCCGCAAGCCCGCCGCCTGCTGGTGGTGCTGCCGCTGCTGATCTTCCTCGGCCTCGCCGGGCTGTTCCTGCTGCGGCTCTATGGCGGCGATCCCTCGAAAATCCCGTCGGCGCTGATCGGCCGGCCGGCGCCGCAGACCGCCCTGCCCGCGCTCGACAGCCTGGTGCGGGACGGCGCGCCGGTCCCCGGTCTCGATCCCGCCGCCTTCAAGGGCAAGGTCTCGGTCGTCAATGTCTGGGCGTCGTGGTGCGTGCCGTGTCACGATGAGGCGCCGCTGCTGACCGAGCTCGGCAAGGACAAGCGCTTCCAGATCATCGGCATCAACTACAAGGACTCGCCCGAGAACGCCCGGCGCTTCCTCGGCCGCTACGGCAATCCGTTCGGCATCGTCGGCGTCGACGGCAACGGCCGGGCCTCGATCGAATGGGGCGTTTATGGCGTGCCCGAAACCTTCCTGGTCGGGCGCGAGGGCACCATCGTCTACAAGCTGGTCGGCCCGGTGACCCCGGACAACGTCAACAGCGTGCTCAAGCCCGAGATCGAGAAGGCGCTCGCGGCGGGCAGTTAGCCACAGCGGCTTCTTGGCCCTCACCTCTCCCCGTTCTTTACGGGGAGAGGTCGAAATTCGCGCGAAGCGGGAATTTCGGGTGAGGGCCTTTGACGGTGTTGTCACAAACTCCGAGCCTATCCGTGGAGAGACCCCTCACCCCAACCCTCTCCCCGCAAGAGCGGGGCGAGGGAGCAGAGTGCCGATCACCCCTTCCGCACGTCGCCCGCGTCGGCCTCGCTCGCCTCCAGCGAGACCGGCTCGAGGTGATAGCGCTTGGTCAGCGGCATCTGGGCGATGGCGAAGATCATGGTCAGCGGCGTCACGCCGAACACCTTGAAGTTCACCCAGAAATCCGTGGTCTGCGTGCGCCAGACGAGCTCGTTGAGAACCGCCATGCCGGCAAAGAACAGCGCCCAGCGCATGGTGAGGATGCGCCAGCCCTGCGGCGTCAGGTTGAACACCTGGTCGAACATGATGGCGATGAAGGACCGGCCGAAGAAGAGCCCGCCGCCGAGCACGGCCGCGAACAGGCCATAGATGATGGTCGGCTTGAGCTTGATGAAGGTCTCGTCGTGCAGCACCAGCGTCAGGGTGCCGAACACAAGGACGATCGCGCCGGTCACCAGCGCCATGATCGGCACGTGCCTCGTCACCACATAGGATGCGATCATCGCGGCCACGATCGCCACCATGAACGCAGCCGTGGCGACGAACAGATGGTACTTCGCGTTGGCGATAAAGAACACGAGCAGCGGCCCGAGTTCGGTCGCCAGCTTGAACAGCGGATGCGGCTGGGTCTTGTCCATCAACTCTCTACTTTGATTTGAGGCACGACCCGATCCGAAAACCGGTGTCCACTTTTCGGGGTCATACCTCGATTCCAGCAATTGCCTTGGCAAAATCCTTCGCCGTGAAGGGCGCGAGGTCCTCGACGCCTTCGCCGACGCCGATGAAATGCACCGGCAGCTTGTGCTTCTCCGACAGCGCGACAAGGATGCCGCCGCGCGCCGTACCGTCAAGCTTGGTCATTACGAGCCCGGTGACGCCTGCCGTACGATGAAACGCCTCGACTTGCGACAACGCATTTTGTCCCACCGTGGCGTCGAGCACGAGCAGCACCGCGTGCGGCGCCGACGCATCGACCTTCCTGATGACGCGCACGACCTTTTCGAGCTCGTTCATCAGCTCGGACTTGTTCTGCAGGCGGCCGGCGGTGTCGATCAGCAGCACGTCGCGCTGCTGCTCCTTCGCCGCGGTCAGCGCGCTGAAGGCAAGGCTCGCCGAATCCGCCCCCTGGGCGCCGGCGATGACCGGAGACTTGGTGCGCTCGCCCCAGACCTTGAGCTGCTCGATCGCCGCGGCGCGGAAGGTGTCGCCGGCGGCCAGCATGACCTTGCGGCCCTCGGCGGAGAATTTCGCCGCCAGCTTGCCGATCGTCGTGGTCTTGCCGGAGCCGTTGACGCCGACTACCAGGATGACAAACGGCTTTTTCGCGGCATCGATCTCGAGCGGCTTCGCCACCGGCGACAGCACTTTCTCGACCTCGGTCGCGACGACGTCCTTGACCTCGTCGGCCGAGATCGCCTTGTCGTAGCGCCCTTTGCCGACAGCCTCGGCAATGCGGACCGCGACATCGGTACCGAGATCGGCGCGCAGCAGCACATCCTCGATGTCATCGAGCATGGCCGAATCGAGCTTGCGCTTGGTGACGAGGTCGGCGACTGCGGTCCCGATCGAACTCGAGGTCCGCTTCAGGCCGCCCTTCAGCCGCTGCCACCAGCTCTGTTTTGGAGTTCCCGCAGTGGTATCGTTCATGGCGCGGACGTGTTAGCCGTTTCGGCCCATAAACGAAAGTCTCGACGAATTGATCGATGTTCCCCAATTGACCGCGGAAGAAATCCTGGGCCGCGTGCTCCACCGCGACGGGCTGATGCTGGTGATCGACAAGCCGGCCGGTCTGCCGGTGCATCGCGGCCCGAAGGGCGGGCCCAATCTGGAGGCCTCGTTCGACGCGTTGCGGTTCGGCCTGCCGCGGCCGCCGGTGCTGGCGCATCGGCTTGACAAGGACACGTCCGGCTGCCTCGTCCTGGGACGCCACCGCAAGGCAACCGCCTCGCTCGGGCTGTTGTTCAAGCACAGCAAGATTGCGAAGACCTATTGGACCGTGGTCGAGGGCGGCCCCGCCGAGGATGAAGGCACCATCGACATCCCGCTCGGCCGGCTCAACGCCGAGCGCGGCTGGTGGCAGAAGCCGGACCCGGACGGCCAGAAGGCGATCACCAACTGGAAGGTGCTGGGGCGTGGCGACGGCCTCACCTGGCTCGCGATGGAGCCGGTCACCGGCCGCACCCATCAGCTGCGGGTGCATTCGGCGGCGATGGGCTGGCCAATCGTCGGCGACAATATCTATGGCAACGGCCCGCGCTTCGGCGAACCGACCTTGCATCTGCATTCCCGCGAGATCGGCATCCCGATCTCCAGGAACAAGGACCCGGTGCATGTGGTCGCGCCGGCGCCCGAACACATGCGGGAGCGGCTCAAGGCCTGCGGCTGGAACGGGCAGTAGCCTCCGTGATTTTACGGAGAATTATCCTTTACGGAACATTCAGGCCCATCGGATAGTCCTGCAGGCGGCTTAGAAAAAGCGCGCCGCGACGGCTCAGGACGAGCAATGCTGAATGATGGGCAAGCAATTGTCGACGAGGTCGAGGCTGCGATACGCGCCGGCTCCGCCGATAAATGCCTGGCCACGGCAAGGCGCGTCACCAGCCTTTTCCTCGCATCCGCCGGCAAGTTCAACAGCGAACAGATCGAGCTGTTCGACAACGTGCTCGAGCGTCTGGTGAAGACCATCGAGTTGCGCGCGCTCGCCGACATCAGCGCCCGGATGGCGCTCACCGACATCAGCGAGCAGCTCGCACCGGTCGCCCAGGCACCGCCCGCGATCATTCGCCGTCTCGCCAGCAATGACGAGATCAGGATCGCGCGGCCGATCCTGCAGGAATCGTCGCGGCTCAGCGCCGACGACCTCGTCGAGATCGCACGGACCAAGAGCGAGCAGCATCTGCTCGCTGTCGCCGGCCGCTGGTGGCTGAAGGAGGTCGTCACCGACGCGCTCCTGGCGCGTCGCTTCGCGAGCGTGAGCCACCGCCTGGTCAGCAATCCCGGCGCCAAAGTATCGCCGGGCGGATTTGCCGTCATCCTCGCACAGGCCGAGCACGATCCGGTCCTCGCAGTCGAGACCGGCATTCGCGCGGACCTGCCGTCGGAGCTCCGACTTCAGCTCCTGCGCCGCGCAACGGAAGAGGTTCGCGGCCGTCTGCTGGAACGCGCCCCACCCTATCTGTTCGAAGAGATCCGGCACGCGATCGCGGCGGTCGCCGCCGGCGTCGAGCGCGATATGTCGCAGGTCCGCGACTTCACCGCGGCCAAGCGCCATGTCGCGAAGCTGAAGGACGACGGCGAGCTCAACGAAACTTCGCTGCTCGGTTTCGCCAGGCAGCGCAAATATGAAGAGACCATTGTTGCGCTGGCGGATCTTGCGCGGTCTAACATCGAGGTGATCCGTTCCCTGATGCAAAGCCTGCGCAGCGAAGGCCTGCTGGTGCCGTGCCGGGCGGCAGGCCTGAGTTGGGAGACCACCGCAGCGGTGATAGAATGTCGCTATACCACCGGCTCCATGGGACCGGTCGAGCTCGCCCAC
The DNA here is from genome assembly GCF_056837965.1 of Bradyrhizobium ferriligni. Taxonomy (NCBI): domain Bacteria; kingdom Pseudomonadati; phylum Pseudomonadota; class Alphaproteobacteria; order Hyphomicrobiales; family Nitrobacteraceae; genus Bradyrhizobium; species Bradyrhizobium ferriligni. The sequence goes on along the minus strand of NZ_JBXEJO010000057.1, from coordinate 54,521 downwards.
GCGAAGAGCCAGTTCACCAAATTGACCCGCGAAAACGCCGATCGCCTGCTGCGGTTCTGGCAGGTTCGCGCGTCGCAGCCGGCAAGGCCGGGCGCGCGCACGCACTGAGTGCGTCATGCACGATGCGCATGTAGAGATTCAACCTGTCAAATAGCTCGTTCAGTATCATCACATGCGAAATGCAGGTGATCCGCTGCTCCGGAGGCGCCATGCGCGGCTCCCCACATTCGTCGTCCTGGCGAAAGCCAGGAGGTGGATTCACATTCGAAGTGCGACACTTGAGCAAAGGACTCGGCAGGCGTGCGGTAGTCAAGGCATTTGCGCGGGGTGTTGTTGTAGGCGGCGATGAACTGACGCAATCTGGCGGCCGGGAGGGTTAGGAGATCCGTCTTGCGGGGAATAAAGCGGCGCATCCTGCCGATGCCGTTCTCGATGCCGCCCTTCTGCCAGGGAGCATGGGGATCGCAGAAGAAGGTCTCGATCGAGAGGCGGTGCAGCGCCAGGTGACCGGCGAACTCGGTGCCGTTGTCGAAGGTAACGCTCTGGCGCAGCTCTTGGGGAAGGGTCGCGAAGAAGCCCACGAGATGGCGGGCGACACCGCGCGCGACCTTGCTGGCAAGGCGGATGCCGAGCAGCAGACGCGAGCTGCGCTCGTGCACGGTCAGCACGGCCTGACCGTATTTCGAGAACATCATCAGGTCGGCCTCCCAGTGTCCGGGCACGCTGCGGTCGGCCACTTCGAGCGGCCGATTTGCCAAGGATACACGGCCTTCGATGAAGCTTGCGGGGCTGCCGCCCCGCTTGCCGCGGCAGCCGCGCCTGCTCTTGGCGCGCGGCAGATGGCGCCGCCAGTTGAAATCCGTGGTGCGCCTGAGTTGGGCATAGATGAAGCGGTAGATGGTCTCGTGGGAGATCACCTTGCGCCCGTACTCGCGGGCCAGCCGGCCAGCGACCTGCTCGGGCGACCAGCCGCGGCGAAGGCGTTCCAACACCGCGCGGCGCAGGCCGGGCTCCCGTTCGAGGCGTCCGCCCGTCCAGCGCCGCGCTCGCATCCGGTGCTGGGCATAGCTCGGCTTGTAGCCGACCTGGCTCCCCCGATTGCGCCTCAGTTCCCGAGAGATCGTTGATGGCGAGCGATCCAGAGCTGCCGCGATTTGCCGGACCGAGCTGCCATTGGCCGATAGGCAGGCAATCTCGCATCGGTCGTCCAGAGAGAGCTGCTTGTAAGTCCGCCCCATGGCAACACCTCCTCAAGGAAGTGTTGCACTTCGTTTGTGAACTCAGGGGACCCATAACCACCGCCTTGGGTGGCTGTGCGAGATCGCGGCCCCGCGTCGCGCAACAATTGAGATTTGGGGTAATGGGTCCCGGCCTGCGCCGGGACGACAATGGGAGCGAACTTTCTCAGCAGCCCGATGCAATGAGCCGCGCACCGTCATGGCCGCGGATAGTCATCGCGCGCACCATGCCCGGCACATCTCTCTCGATCGCGACCGGCAGGAAGTGCTCGGTGCGGCCTTGCCGCTCGCTTTCAATCAGCACCTCGCGCGTCGCGCCGGCTTCCGCATCGAGCCGGCGCAGCAGCGCGGCTTCGCCTGCCGTGCGCAGCCGCCTGGCGCGCTCCTTGATCGCGCCGCCCTCGACCTGCGGCATCCGCGCGGCCGGCGTGCCCGGACGCCGCGAATAGGGAAACACATGCAGGAAGGTGAGATCGCATTCCTCGACCAGGTCGAGCGAACGCGCAAACATTTCCTCGGTCTCGGTCGGGAAGCCCGCGATGATGTCGGCGCCGAGAGCGATGTCCGGCCGCAGCCGGCGGACCTGCGCGCAGAAATCGATCGCGTCCTGACGTGAATGCCGGCGCTTCATCCGCTTCAGGATCATGTCGTCGCCGGACTGCAACGACAGATGCAGATGCGGCATCAGCCGCGCATCGTCGGCGATGACATCGAGCAGGTCGCGATCCGCCTCGATCGAATCGATCGACGAGATGCGCAGCCGCTTCAGCGCGGGCACATGGCGCAGGATCTGCCGGGTCAACTGGCCGAGTTTCGGCGCGCCCGGCAGGTCGGCGCCATAGCTCGTGAGATCGACGCCTGTCAGCACGATCTCGGCATGGCCGCGCTCGACCAGCGCGCGGACCTGATCGACCACCGCGCCCATCGGCACCGAGCGCGAATTGCCGCGGCCGTAGGGAATAATGCAGAAGGTGCAGCGATGATCGCAGCCGTTCTGCACCTGCACGAATACGCGAGGCAGGCCGCGCTCGAAGCCGTCGAGCAGATGCGGCGCCATCTCGGTCACCGCCATGATGTCGGCGACCGCGACCTTTTCGCTCGCATCGATGCCGAACGGCGCCTCGAATGCTGAACGTGTCGCGCGCCACGCCTCGCCGCGCATCTTCTCGTTATTGCCGACGACGCGATCGACCTCGGCCATCTCGGCGAACATCTGGCTTTGCGTCTGCGCCGCACAACCGGTGACGACGATGCGCGCATGCGGGCGTTGGCGTTTCAACTTGCGGATCGACTGCCGCGCCTGCGCCACCGCCTCGTTGGTGACGGCGCAACTGTTGATGACGATGGCATCGGTAAGCCCGGCCTGCTCCGCCTCGCGCCTGATCACCTCGGATTCAAATGAATTGAGGCGGCAGCCAAAGGTGACGACATCGACGCCCATAACCGATCTCACGCCCGATCAGGCGACGCTGGCGAACAGCGCCGGATCGAAGCGGCCCTCATATTCGAAATCGGCGGTGCCGGTCATCAGCACGTGATCGTCGCGCTCGCGCCACTCGATGCCGAGCTTGCCGCCGGGCAGCGTGATCTCGACGCTGCGATTGGCACGCTTCAGCCGCGCCGCCGCGACCGCCGTCGCGCAGGCCGCCGAGCCGCACGCTTTGGTGAGGCCGGCGCCGCGCTCCCAGGTGCGGATCGTGATGTGGTCGCGATCGACGATATGGGCCAGCGTGATGTTAGCGCGCTCCGGGAAGATCGGATGGTTTTCCAGCAGCGGGCCGAAACGCTCGAGGTCGTAGGCATTGACGTCATCGACCCAGAAGATCGCATGCGGATTGCCCATCGAGACCACCGAGGGCGAATGCAGCACCGGATTGTCGATCGGCCCGACCTGGAGCTCGATGTAGCGGGTGTCGCGAAATTCCTCAGCCAGCGGAATGTCCTGCCAGCCGAACTTCGGCGCGCCCATGTCGACGGTGTAGAGATCGGGCGCCGGACCCTGCCAGCAATTGAGCAGGCCGGCGCGGGTCTGGAACGTCGCTGATGTCTGGCCGGTCTTCTCGAAGATCCGCCGCACCACGCAACGCATGCCGTTGCCGCAGGCCCCGGCCTCGGAGCCGTCATTGTTGTAGATCGAGATGAACGCTTCGGTGCCGTCGAGCCGCGACGGCTGCAGCACCATCAGCTGGTCATAGGGCACGCCGGCCGGCGAAGCCACGGCGCGCGCCTCCGCCGCCGAAACCTGTGCCCGACCTTGTGCCTCTGAATCGCGCAGGTCGACGACGACGATCTCGTTGCCGATGCCGTTCATCTTGGCGAATGCGTGATTGGCGAGCGCGCTCATCGATTTTCCCAAATTCTGCCCGGTTATATGGCGAGTGATGGCCCGTTAGCCAGCCTGAATAGCCCCATGACACATCTGTCATGGGACGAATGCAGAACTTGCGTGTTAGGAATATCGCACCTCGCGGACCGCGCGCCGGGACAGATCGAGCGGCCGTTTGAGGAAGGGGATGGAGAATAACCAATGAACCGTATCAACACGCTCCGCGCGGCCCTTGTCGCGATGCTGCCCTTGGCCGCGATCGCACTGGCAAGCCCGGCCCCTGCCCAGTCGCCGTCAGCCTCGCCCGCTCCCGCAGTGAGCCCAAGCCCGACCCCGGCGCCTGCACCATCGGCGACGCCGGTGCCCCCGCCGGCCGAGACCAAGTCGCCGGCCGACAGCCCGGCCGCAGCGCAGACCCCGGCGCCGGCGCCGGCCGCCCCGGTGCAGACCGCCGATCCCTTCGGCGAGCCGTTCACGCTGGAGCCGAAGAAGGTCGTGATGCTGAAGGGCACGGCCAATTGGGATTCCGCCTTCGACGCCCTGATCGAGGCGTTCAAGCAGCTCACCGCACTGCTCGACAAGGACGGCGTCAAGGCAGCGGGCAATCCGATGATCGTCTACACCTCGACCGACGACACCGGCTTCACCTTCATCGCCGAGATCCCGGTCGATCAGGACGTCAAGAACCTCGGCAAGAACATGAGCATGGGCAATTCGCCCGACGGCAAGGCGCTGAAGTTCGTCCATCGCGGTTCCTACGACAACATGGACAACACCTATGAGGCGATCACCAATCACCTCGATGACAAGAAGCTCGAAGCCAAGGACACCTTTATCGAGGAATACATCACCGATCCGCTGAAGACCGCGGAGGACAAGCTTGTGATCAACGTCTACGTACCCCTGAAGTGAGCCAGATGACCCACCGTCTCCCCTTCGCCGCCTCCCTGATCGCGACCACGCTGCTGGCTGCGCCCGTACTGGCCAATGACGACTTTCCGCCGGCGATTTCGGTCACCGGCGAGGCGACCGTGTCGGCGCCGCCCGACCAGGCGCAGCTCGACGCCGGCGTCACCACCGACGCCAAGACCGCACGCGAAGCCGCCGAAGCCAACAATGTGGCGATGGGCAAGGTGCTGGCCGCGCTGAAGGGCGCCGGGATCGCGGAGAAGGACTTTCAGACCTCGCGGCTGTCGCTGCAGCCGCAATTCGCGAGCCGCACACCGTCGTCGCCGAACGCCCCGCCCAGCATCGTCGGTTACCACGCGAGCAATCGCGTCACGATCAGGCTGCACGATGTGAGCAAGGTCGCCAGCGTCATCGACGTGCTGGTCGGCGCCGGCGCCAACGATATCGGCGGGCTCAATTTCTCGGTGTCGCAGGCCTCGAAGCTGCTCGACGACGCCCGCGAGAAGGCGATCGCCGACGCCCGCCGCAAGGCGGAGATCTACGCCAAGGCCGCCGGCGTCACGCTCGGCGCACCCGTGAACATCGCGGAGGTCGGCTCGGCGCCGGTACCGGTGTTCCGTCCCAAGATGGCCACGGCAGGCTTCGCCGCGCCGACGCCGGTGGCGCAGGGCGAGGAAACGCTGACGGTCAATGTCAGCGTCTCCTGGGCGATCAAGGAGAAGTAGCGATTGTCGTCCCGGCGAAGGCCGGGACGACAACTCAATCCCAAACAGCGTTCAAATCTCGAACACCTGCCCGGGCTTCAACGTCAGAAACTTCTCGCGCGGGACCTTGGCTGCGTCGAGCGCTTCGCCAAGCGCGATCGCGGGCGCGTCGATTGCCTCGTCGGTCAATTGGAATGTGCCGTGGTGATGCGCCAGCGCTTGCGCCGCGCCGCAATCGGCCAGCGCCTTCACCGCATCCTCCGGATTCATGTGCTGGTCGCGCATGAACCAGCGCGGCTCATAGGCGCCGATCGGCAGGATCGCGAGCCTGAGCGGGCCATGCGCCTCGGCCACCCGGCGGAAATGTCCCCCGTCGCCGTAGCCGGAATCGCCGACGATGTAGAGCTTGCCGGCCGGCGTCTCCAAAACAAAACTCGCCCACAGCGCCTTGTTGCGATCGAACAGCCCCCGCGCCGACCAGTGCCGCGTCGGAACCAGCGTCGCGGCAAGGCCATTGCCGAGCTCGACGCGCTGATGCCAGTCGAACGCCTCGGCTTTGATCGCGGCATCGGATTCGCGCATCGTGACGTCGTTGCCGAGCGGCGTGATCACGCGAGGACCAAATGCCCCCGCAAGTTTCGACAGCGTCGCGACGTCGAGATGGTCGTAATGGCCGTGCGACACCAGCACGACATCGATCCTGGGCAGGTTCTCGAATGCGATGCCGGGATCGTTGTGCCGCTTCGGCCCGGCGAAGCTGAACGGTGAGGCACGCAGCGACCAGACCGGATCGAACAGGATGTTGAGGCCCGCGGTCTGGATCAGCCAGCTGGCATGGCCGACGAAGCAGAGCCGCACCTTGTCGCCCTCGACGCGGGGCGGCGGCGTATCGGCATGGGGGCTCGGCGCCCATTCCGGCCAGACCGCGCGCTGCCGGCCGCCCCCGAACTGCCAGCGCAGCACCTCACCAAGCGATTTCGGCGGCGAGCCGTCCGGATCGAAGAAGTGCAGGCCGTCGAAATGATCGGAGACGGGGCCGTCGTAGGTTTTCATGTAGATCATCCAGATCGAGGGCACGCCGATCGCAGCGGCGGCTCCGGTCAAGGTTGCAAGAAGGAGGCGGCGGGTGATCAGCACGCGGGTTCCGGAATAGGAGGCAGGCTCCGGTTATATGGGTGGCGGCAGCGAATTCGGAACCAAGACGGCAAATCGACGTGATTTCAGGACCTTACTGTCCAGACCGAGCGGATTTCAGCGAAACTTTCCTTGACTTTGCCTGCCCGGCGGCGTTTAACGCGGCCACTTTCTCGGAAAGCTCCGTCTTTTCGACCCGCCGACTGGTCCTGGAGGCCAGAGGCCAACGCCCGACAGCGCGATGCGCCCTCGGGCGCGAAAGTGTTTGGACCATCGTCTTGGCACCGTGCCGAGGCAAACTATCTGGTCATCACCCGCGAAAGCGGGTGATCCAGTATCCCAGAGGCACCTCGGATTGAACCGGGAGGCCGCGGCGTACTGGATACCCCGCTTTCGCGGGGTATGACGAGAAACGGGTGACCGCGCTCACGGGCGCAACGAAGGACAACGGCATTGTTCGACAATCTGTCGGAACGGCTTGGTGGCATTCTCGATCGTCTGACGGGGCGCGGTGCGCTGACCGAAAAGGACGTCGATGCCGCGATGCGCGAGGTGCGCCGCGCGCTGCTCGAAGCCGACGTCGCGCTCGAGGTGGTCCGCAGCTTCATCGACCGGGTCCGCGAGCAGGCGATCGGCGCCACCGTCGTCAAGTCGGTGACGCCGGGCCAGATGGTGGTGAAGATCGTCCATGACGAACTCGTCGCCACGCTCGGTTCCGACGGCCAGACCATCGATATCAACTCCGTGCCGCCGGTGCCGATCATGATGGTCGGATTGCAAGGCTCTGGTAAGACCACCACCACCGCGAAGCTCGCGCGCCGCATGGTCCAGCGCGACAAGCGCAAGGTGCTGATGGCCTCGCTCGACGTCTACCGCCCGGCGGCGATGGAGCAGCTCGCGGTGCTCGGCCGCGACCTCGACATTCCGACGCTGCCGATCGTCGCCGGCCAGATGCCGCCGCAGATCGCAAGGCGCGCGCTAGAGGCCGGTAAGCTCGGCGGCTACGACGTCGTGCTGCTCGACACCGCCGGCCGCACCACGCTCGACGAAGACATGATGAAGGAGGCGGCCGAGATCAAAGCCGCCGCCAACCCGCACGAAGTGTTGCTGGTCGCGGATAGCCTCACCGGCCAGGACGCGGTCAACCTCGCGCGCTCGTTCGACGAGCGCGTCGGCCTCACCGGCATCGTGCTGACGCGCGTAGACGGCGACGGCCGCGGCGGCGCGGCGCTGTCGATGCGCGCCGTCACCGGCAAGCCGATCAAGCTGATCGGCACCGGCGAAAAGACCGACGCGCTGGAGGACTTCCATCCGAACCGCATCGCCGGCCGCATCCTCGGCATGGGCGACGTGGTCTCGCTGGTCGAGAAGGCCGCCGCCAATATCGACGCCGAGAAGGCCGCGCGCACCGCCGAGCGGATGCGCAAGGGTCAGTTCGACCTCAACGACATGCGCGAACAGCTGCAGCAGATGGCCAATATGGGCGGCATCGGCGGCCTGATGGGCATGATGCCCGGCATCTCCAAGATGAAGAACCAGATCGCGGCGGCCGGCATCGACGACAAGATATTAAAGCGCCAGGTCGCGATCATCGATTCGATGACGCGGCAGGAGCGCAAGAACCCGGACATCCTGAAGGCGAGCCGCAAGAAGCGCATCGCGGCGGGTGCCGGCCAGAGCGTCGAGCACGTCAACAAGCTCTTGAAGATGCACCGGAACATGGCCGACATGATGAAGGCCATGGGAAGCGGCAAGCGCGGCCCGCTCGCCGGCATCGCACAGGCGATGGGATTCGGCGGCGGCATGAAGCCGCCCTCGGCCGAGGAGATGAAGGCGCTCGCCGAGAAGATGCAGGGCGGCGCCGGCGGCGGCCTGCCCAATCTGCCGAAGGATTTGCCGGCCGGCCTGCGCGGCGGCCTGCCGAACGTGCCGGGCCTGACCGGCCTTTCCGGCAAGCCGATGCTGCCGGGCCTCGGCGGCTTCCCGGGCAAGAAGAAATGAGGAATTCGTCGCGACGGCTCACACGCGGCCGGCGCGACGCGGAATGCCAATCAATCGAACACATCGACCTTTGAAGGAGAACTGAATGTCCGTTGTTATCCGCCTCGCTCGCGCAGGCACCAAGAAGCGTCCGGTCTATCACGTCGTCGTCGCCGACTCGCGCTTCCCGCGCGATGGCCGCTTCATCGAGCGTCTCGGCCACTTCAATCCGCTGCTGCCGAAGGACAACGAGTCGCGCCTGAAGCTCGACATGGACAAGGTGAAGGCCTGGCTCGCCAAGGGCGCGCAGCCGTCGGATCGCGTGACCCGCTTCCTCGATGCCGCCGGCGTCGTGAAACGCACCGCGCGCAACAACCCCGAGAAGGCTGTGCCGCGCAAGGAGCGCAAGGCGCAGGCCGAAGCCGCCGCCAAGGCTTAAGGCTGAACGGCGACCACGGTGGCTGCACCGGTCTGTGTCGCCCGTATCGGCGCTGCGCATGGTGTGCGCGGCGCCGTCAGGCTTTGGACCTTCACCGAAGATCCGCTGGCCGTGAAGGAGTACGGCCCGCTGATGACCAAGGACGGCACGCGCCAGTTCGAGGTCACGCATGTGCGCGAGGCCAAGGACCATCTGGTGGTGACGCTGAAGGGCGTCGCCAGCCGCGATGACGCCGAACGGCTCAACGGCCTCGAGCTCTACGTTCCGCGCGACCGGCTGCCGGACACCGACGACGGCGAGTACTACCACACCGATTTGATCGGGCTCGCCGCGGTGACGACGACGGACCAGCCGCTCGGCAAGGTGATCGCGATCCATAATTTCGGCGCCGGCGACATTATCGAGATCGCCCCGCCGCAGGGCGCGACGATGCTGCTGCCCTTCACCAATGCCGTGGTGCCGACTGTCGATCTCGACGGCGGCCGCGTGGTGATCGACCTGCCCAAGGAGATCGACGGTGAGATCGATGGCGACGATCCGTCGGCCGCCTGATCAAGAATACCTTTCAGCCTTTCATCCGGCCCTGCTGCTCGAGCCAGTCGCAGAACACCGCACTGTGCGGATCGTTGCTGCGGCCCGCCGGAAAATACGCAAAGTAGCTCCGCGCCGGCAGGCTGACATCCGGAAACGGCGTCACCAGGCGCCCGGCCGCAAGATCGTCTGCGATCAGCGCGGTCGGTCCCATCGCAACGCCGAGACCATCGAGCGCGGCCTGGATCGTCAGATAGAAGTGATCGAAGGTCAGCGCGGCCGCCGGCTCCAGCGCGGATTGCCCGGCCTCGGTCAGCCAGTCGCGCCACAGCCGCGGCATCGACGTGACATGCAGCAGCGTGTGCCTGGAGAGATCCGCGACCTCATTAAGCGGCAGCTGCGCTGATAGCGACGGACTGCACACCGGCAATCTCCGCTCCGACACCAGGAAGCGTGACGAGAAGCCGTGGAAGGTGTCGGGGCCACCGCGGATCACGACGTCGAATGGTTCAGGCAGCGCATCAACCGGATCGTTCGACGTGCTCAGGCGCACCTCGATATCGGGATGCTCGGCGCGAAACCGGCTCATCCGCGGCAGCAGCCAGCGCAGGCTGAAGGTCGCGAGCGCATTGACGCGCAACACCGCGACCGCCAGATCGCCGCGCCGCTCGCGATGCTGCTGCACGGCGGCGGAAATCCGGTCGAGCGCGGGCGCGAACTCCGCCAGCAATGCCGCGCCTGCCGGCGTCAACACCACGCGCCGCACCGATCGCCGAAACAACGACGGCGCGCCCAGCCATTCCTCGAGCAGGCGGATCTGCTGACTGACCGCGCCATGGGTCACGCTGAGCTCGGCGGCGGCCTCCTTGAAGCTGCCGAGCCGTGCGGCGGCCTCGAAGGCGCGGACCGCATTGAGCGGCGGCAGGCTGCGGCGTGGGACGAACATTGACCCCTCGATACAAGATTTTCTAACGCATGATCCGATTATTACTGATTTGTGACAACAGTCTTGGCGGCGCATACTGCCATGCAAGCCACTTACATAGCTTTCTTTTTTGAGGCCCCCTCCTGATGCTCGCCCGCCCCAACTTTAGATTTTCTTGCACTAGAGGGCGGCAATGAGCGTATCGGCTGAAACCGGCGCGACGCGGCCCGACCGTGCCCGGTCAACCCGCACCCTGACCGTGACGGGGCTCAACCACGCCCTCCACGACGGCTACACCGACGTCATCTACGTGCTGCTGCCGGTCTGGCAGGCCGAATTCGCGCTGAGCTACGGCCTGCTGGCGCTGCTGCGCGGGCTCTATGCCGGCGCCATGGCCGGGCTGCAGATTCCGGTCGGACGCATCGCGGAGCGGATCGACGGCAAGGTCATCCTGATCGCGGGCACGGCGCTGTCGGCGCTCGGCTACGCGTTTGCCGGATTCTCCGGCGGTGTCATTGGCCTTGGTCTCGCCCTCGCGCTCTCCGGCGCGGGGTCGAGCACGCAGCATCCGATCGCTTCCGCGGCGGTGTCGCGTGCCTATGGCACGGCGGCGCGCGGGCCGCTCGGCATCTACAATTTCTCGGGCGATCTCGGCAAGGCGGCGATCCCGGCGCTGACCTCGATCCTGCTGGTGATCATGTCGTGGCGGCACACGCTGCTCGTGCTCGCTCTTGCAGGCTTGCTGGTCGCGGTCTGCATCGCGCTCTGGATGCCGTCGGTCGGCAAGGGCGCCGAGCACAAGGCGGCATCAGCATCGCGCGGCGCCAGCACAGGCCGCGGCTTTCACTGGCTGCTCGCGATCGGAATTCTCGACACCGCGGTCAGGATGGGCTTCCTCACCTTCCTGCCGTTCCTGCTGCGCGACAAGGGCGCCTCGCTGCCGACCAACGGCCTTGCGCTGGCGCTGGTCTTCATCGGCGGCGCCGCGGGAAAATTCACCTGCGGCTGGCTCGGCGCGCGGGTCGGCACGCTGCGCACCGTGCTGATCACCGAAGGCGGCACGGCGGCGCTGATCGCAGCCGTGCTGGCGCTGCCGCTCGCACCCGCCATCGTGCTGCTGCCGCTGCTCGGCGTGATGCTCAACGGCACGTCATCGGTGCTCTACGGCACGGTGCCCGAGCTCACCCCCGCGCATCAGACCGAGCGCGCCTTCGCGCTGTTCTATACCGGAACGATCGGATCGGGCGCGATCGCGCCGGTGCTCTACGGCCTGCTTGGCGACGCGCTCGGTCCGACGCTCGCCACAGCTGCGACCGCGCTCACGGCGCTGGCGATCTGTCCGCTTGCGGTCGTGCTCGCGCGGCATCTCGCTGACGATCCGAAGGCGGCGTGACGCATAGTTATGTTATTTGCCGAATTCCGTAGCCCGGATGAAGCGCAGCGAAATCCGGGACCGCTCTCACCGCGGATAGCCCGCTCCCGGATTTCGCTGCGCTCCATCCGGGCTACATGTCCTCACTTCCCCTTCCCCCTGGAAGGGGGAAGGTCGGGATGGGGGTCAGCCACGGGCGATGCTGCAAATGGAGATAGCTGATCCCCACCCGCTTTGCTCTCGCGAGCAAAGCGACCTCCTCTTTTCAAGGGGAGGTTGGAGCGGATTGCGCTTCGCTCCATCCGGGCTACGTAAGCAATGGTGCCACGGAGGATGATAATGACAAGCACGCATAAGGCCTGGCGGCTGCACGCCCACAACGATCTGCGCTTCGAGGATGTCACGACGCCGATGCCTGCGCCCGATGGCGTCGTGGTGCGGATCGAGGCCGGCATGGTGCTGTCCTACACCAACAAGCTTCTGTCCGGCGCGCTTCCCTACAGTCTGCCGCCGATGCCGTTCGTGCCGGGCACCAATGCGATCGCGCGCGTCGTCGCCGTGGGCGACAACGTCACCCATGTGCGGAGCGGCGACCGCGTGTTCCTCAGCCCGCATCTGCGCGGCGACGTGCCGGATCGCGATCCGCCGCAGATCCTGATCGGCCTTACCGCGGCGGTGACGACGCCGGAAGCGCTCGCCTTGCAGACGCGCTGGCGCGACGGCGTGTTCGCGGAGATCGCGCATTGGCCGGCCGCCTGCGTCACACCGCTCGCCAATCTCGACGACAAGCCGGCCACCGAATTGATCGGACTCGCAAAACTGATCGTGCCGTTCGGCGGATTGCAGCGCTCCGGCCTGCGCGGCGGACAGACCATCATCGTCAACGGCGCGACCGGCTATTTCGGGTCGGGCGGCGTGATGCTCGCGGTCGCGATGGGCGCGGGCCGCGTCGTTGCGGTCGGACGCAAAGAGGCCGCGCTCGAGCAATTGCGCGATGCGTTCGGCCCGCGCGTCATTCCCGCCGTCGTCAGCGGCGATGCCGCAGCCGATCTTCAGGTCATCCGCCGCGCCGCCGGCGGCAGCGCCGATGTCGCGCTCGATTTGCTCGGCGCCGCCAGGAGCACGTCGACCACACTGGCCTCTCTGCGCGCGCTCAGGCGTGGCGGCCGGATGGTGCTGATGGGCAGCGCCGAGGTGCCGCTCGAACTCTCGTTCCGCGAGATGCTGGCCAATGACTGGGAGGTGGTCGGGCAATTCATGTACGACCGCACGGCACCGGGCCAGCTCGCCGGCCTCGCCGCCGAAGGCCTGCTGGACCTGCGCAAGATCAACGTCGCGACTTTCGGACTCGCCGACTTCCGCCGCGCGGTGGACGCCGCCGCCATGATGCAGAGCCTCGACCTCACGGCCGTGGTGCCGTAACCAGAGGCCATGACATCGCAAGACACCACAGCCCAGGCGACACCATGGCGCGCCACCGTGCTGACCCTGTTCCCGGACATGTTTCCGGGGCCGCTTGGCGTGAGCCTCGCCGGCAAGGCGCTGGCTGGCGGACTCTGGGCGCTGGAAGCGCGCGACATCCGGGCCTCGGCCACCGACAAGCACCGCAGCGTCGACGACACGCCGGCCGGCGGCGGTCCGGGCATGGTGCTGCGGGCCGATGTGCTGGCGGCGGCGATCGACGCCGCCGATATCGTGCCTGACCGCCCGCGCCTCTTGATGAGCCCGCGGGGTCGGCCATTGAGCCAGGCCCAGGTCGCGGAGCTTGCGGCCGGCCCCGGCCCCCTCATCGTCTGCGGCCGCTTCGAGGGTATCGACCAGCGGGTGATCGAGGCGCGGGGCCTCGAGGAGGTCTCGATCGGCGACTATGTGCTGTCCGGCGGCGAAATCGCCGCGATGGCCCTGATCGACGCCTGCGTCCGCCTGTTGCCGGGGGTGATGGGCAAGCAGGCCTCGGGAACCGAGGAAAGCTTTTCCGAAGGACTACTGGAATACCCGCAATACACCCGCCCGCAGGAGTTCGAGGGCCGGCCAATCCCGGAAATCCTGATTTCCGGCGATCACGCCAAGGTCGCGGCCTGGCGGCTGGCCCAATCCGAGGCCCTGACGGCGGCCCGGCGGCCCGATCTCTGGGCTCGCAAGGCCGGCCAAAAAGCCGCTCGGCGAGGGACAAAAAACAAGACAGACGGGTGACAAACCCTGCGCTTTGCCTTATACGGGCGGCCAAATCCGCACCCGCGCAGGATAGATGGACGTTTGCGCAGCCCGCGAAAGGCTGGGCGCGCCGCCGATGGAGATTTCAATGAACCTTATTCAGCAGCTCGAAAAAGAGCAGTTCGACAAGCTCGCCGCCACCAAGGATATCCCGGAATTCGGACCCGGCGACACCGTCATCGTCAACGTGAAGGTCGTCGAAGGCGAGCGTACCCGCGTGCAGGCCTATGAGGGCGTTTGCATCGGTCGTTCCGGCCAGGGCCTCAACGAGAGCTTCACCGTGCGCAAGATCTCCTATGGCGAGGGCGTCGAGCGCGTCTTCCCGGTGATGTCGCCGATGATCGACTCGATCAAGGTCGTGCGTCGCGGCAAGGTTCGTCGCGCCAAGCTTTATTATCTGCGCAATCTGCGCGGCAAGTCGGCCCGCATCGTCGAGAAGCAGGACCGTCAGACCGCCGTCGGCGAGTAATTTTTCCCTCGTAGCGTTTTCGAGCGAAGTGGGGACCGGTTCGCGTCAAGAAAACGCGTCAAACGACAACCGGATGTGACCGAAAGCGCGGGGCCTGCCCCGCGCTTTTTTGTTGCGGCATACCTATCTGACGTGCAGGCCCGCGCATGGATCGATTGTCGCGGGCGCGAGCCCTGTGTTAGAAATTTAGAATGGTTCCGGATCAAGCAAGCCAGCGCTGTCCAAGTCAGACCTGCAAGCGCGTCGTGATCGACGATCGCTCGCGGCTGCCCGGCCGCTTCTTCGGGCGCTTTGCGACGTCGGCAACATCAGAGCTTAGACGCTCAGCGTAACGCTGCCTGGACGCTTTCGCCTGTCCGCGCGCTTAAGACGCGCTCATGCCATTCCACCACTGAATTTCTTCTGGAGCTGAAGCTCATGTCCAAACCGACCACGCTGTACGACAAGATCTGGAACGACCATCTGGTCCACGAGGCCGACGACGGCACCTGCCTGCTCTATATCGATCGCCACCTGGTGCACGAAGTGACCTCGCCGCAGGCGTTCGAAGGGCTGCGCGCCGCCGGCCGCAAGGTGCACGCGCCCGAGAAGACGCTCGCCGTCGTCGACCACAACATCCCGACCACCGACCGCTCGAAGCCGAACCCCGACCCTGAAAGCATCGAGCAGATGCGGGTGATGGCGGAGAACGCCAAGGAATTCGGCATCGAGTATTACAACGAGTTCGACAAGCGCCAGGGCATCGTCCACGTCATCGGCCCGGAGCAGGGTTTTACGCTGCCCGGCACCACCATCGTCTGCGGTGACAGTCACACCTCGACGCATGGCGCGTTCGGCGCGCTCGCGCACGGCATCGGCACCTCCGAGGTCGAGCATGTGCTGGCGACGCAAACGCTGATCCAGAAGAAGGCCAAGAACATGCGCGCGATCGTCGACGGCAAATTGCCCGAAGGCGTGACCGGCAAGGACATCATCCTGGCGATCATCGGCGAGATCGGCACCGCCGGCGGCACCGGCTACGTGCTGGAATATGCCGGCGAGGCGATCCGTGCGCTCTCGATGGAAGGCCGCATGACGGTCTGCAACATGTCGATCGAAGGCGGCGCGCGCGCCGGCCTGGTTGCGCCCGACCAGAAGGCGTTCGACTTCCTGCGCGGCCGCCCGAAGGCGCCCAAGGGCGCCGCCTGGGACGCCGCGATGCGCTACTGGGAGACGCTGCGCTCCGACGAGGGCGCGCATTTCGACCACGAAATCCGGCTCGATGCGGCCAAGCTGCCGCCGATCGTCACCTGGGGCACGAGCCCTGAGGACGTCATCTCGGTGACCGGCTTCGTGCCCGATCCCGACAAGATCGCCGATGAGGCCAAGCGCATCTCCAAGCATCGCGCGCTGAAATATATGGGCCTGTCCGCCGGCACGAAGATCACCGACATCAAGCTCGACCGCGTCTTCATCGGCTCCTGCACCAACGGCCGCATCGAGGATCTGCGTGCCGCCGCGAAGATCGCCGAGGGCAAGACCGTCAACGCCAACGTCAACGCGATGATCGTGCCGGGCTCGGGCATCGTGAAGGAGCAGGCGGAAGCCGAAGGCCTCGACAAGATCTTCATTGCGGCCGGCTTCGACTGGCGCGAGCCGGGCTGTTCGATGTGCCTTGCGATGAACCCGGACAAGCTGAAGCCGGAAGAGCGTTGCGCCTCGACCTCGAACCGCAACTTCGAGGGCCGCCAGGGCTTCAAGGGCCGCACCCATCTGGTGTCGCCCGCGATGGCCGCGGCCGCCGCGATCGCCGGACACTTTGTCGACGTCCGCGACTGGCGGTAAGGTACGCGCAGGTTTCGTCTCAAGCTCGAGCCGTTTCGGAAACGGCTCGTTAACGGGGCGCACGCACACTACCTCCTTGCGAAAACGAGCCTTCGCAAGGAGCGCGTGCCGTGGCCGATAAACCCGAATTCGTCGACATGATCAGCGACGCGACGCGCCAGAAGCGCCGTCGTGCAGTAGCGCGCATCATCGATCCGCTTCCCGAGGTGAAGGAAACCTCGCGCCTCAGCCACTGGCCGCCGGAGCGATGGACGCAATGGCGGATGGAAAACCTGACGCCGTGGAAGATAAAGTCCTGGAAGCTGAAGAACTGGGACTAGCGCTTCTTTCTTGACGCGGTTTCTTCACGCCAACCGGCGTCCACTTCGCTCGAACACGCTCTGGCGCGCAAAGAGAGTGACCTAACAAGACGGGCGCCGTGAGGCGCCCGCTGTCATTTCAGACTTTACCAATAGACCCGGTACGGCCGCCAGTAGTGGCGGTGGTGCCACCACGGCCGGCAGATCCGGCGCGGTCCGTAATAGGTCCAGACCACCCGGCAACGGCGGTGATGATAGTAGGCCGGGTAATAGTAGGACGATCCGTAGAAGAAGCGCCGGTGATGGAAGTGCCGGCGGTAATAGGGCCGATAGCCGTAGCGGTAACCGCCGCCATAGAAGCGGTGGTAACCGCCATAATGGCGATGGAAGCCGCCATGGCGATAGCCATGGAACGCCGGAGCGGCGCGGAAGGCGCCACCATGGAAGCCGCGGAACCCACCGCCGTGAAGCCCGCCGCCGCGAAAGCCGCCGCCATGAAAACCTCCGCCGTGGCCGCCGCCGCCGTGCCGGACCTGGGTCGTCATGGCATCGGCCGCAGACTTTGCTGCGGGCGCGGCGCCCGGGCTCACCAGCGACAGCGCTTCGGCGCGCTGCTGCGAAGCGACCGACAATGCGAAGACCGCGGCCGCCGCAACGCCGAGACGGCGCACCAATCCGCGCCGCAAATAGCTCTCCCTCATCTCTGAACCTCCCACAACGGCAATGAGCACCACGCTGCATGGCAGCCGGCTTCATTGCGTTCATTGCAGTCGCTCCCGGCATGACGCTAGAAACCACTGACTGAATGCGCCATGAACGCGCAAAACGCTGCGACGAAACGTCCGGGAGAAACATCAGTGACTGTCTATGTGATCGTGCAACTCAAGATGACCGATCGCGCCGCCTATGATCGGTATCAGGCGCGCTTCTTCGACGTGTTCAGGAAGTTCAACGGACGCCTGCTGTCGGCCGACGAACAGCCCGCGGTGCTCGAGGGCAGCTGGGATCGCGACAAGCTGGTGCTGATGTCGTTCCCTGACGAAGCCGCATTCCGCGCCTGGTCGGAGTCGCCCGAATATGTCGAGATCTCGAAGGATCGCAAGGCGGGTGCGCAGGGCATTGTGCTGCTGGCGAAGGGCTTCGCGCCCTGAGGCGGACGGAGCAACTCCGGTCGGAGCTGCTCTCTTTGCACGGCTGATGTCGCGCACCGCGCGACGGCGCGCATCACCAGAACGGGCCGAATCCGAAGCCGAAGGTGAATGGCGCCGGCGCGGCATATGGGTACGGCCGATAGTAATAGGGCCGCCCGTAATAATAGGAGCCGTACGGCCGATCATAGGAATAGGGCCGGTAGTACGGCCGGTAGCCGTGGTGATAGTGGCGACGATGGTAATGGTGATGATGGCGCTGCGCGCTGATATCAGTCGCCTTGCCTGCTTGCCGCTGCGGTGCCGCGGCCTGCGGCTTGGCTGATGCCGCGGCGGTTGCCGATGCCGGCGCTGTCAACGCGAATGCACACGCGACAGCCGCAACACCGATCCATCTCATCATGATCAACTCCTGCAGATTGCGATTGATATCATCTCGCGTGGGCGAATCTGCCGGTTTGATGGCTGAGAACGACAACAGGCCCGCTGCTCACGGGCCTGTGTCTCATCTGCGCTGATACGCCGCGCGATCAACGGCGCCAGTGGCGACGATGCCCCCAGCCGCGGTGATGTCCGCGATGCCAGCCACGATGCCAGCCGCGCCCGCCCCAGCGTACCTGCGTGGTCGTCTGGTTCGCGTTGTCCTGAACCGTTGCGGCTGTGCCCGGCGTGGCGAGCGACATCGCGCTTGCACGCTCGGCCGGCGCCGCCAACACCAACACGGCACCGACGGCCGCCAGTCCCAGAACCTTCATCGCCTTCATGAATTGTCTCCTTGATCCCTTTAAGTCACGTCTTGCAACGAACGATCAGATCTTGCTTTGACGCGTTTTCGTCACGCGAGCCGACGTCCATCCCGCATCACGTGCGGGACAGGCTCCGCTGGAAAACGCTTGAGCTTTCGAATCGACCCCCGTTGCCGCGACGCAGATCGCAAGCAGAATGCGGACGACGTGAATGGGAAGTGAATAACTGCGCCACGATCATGAATGCTGCGAGCGCGCTTCAGGTTCCGACACAGCCGCAGGATTTTTCGTGTCGATGCGTAAATCCGGCATAGACTATGGTCGCATGTTGTGAGGTGCTTCTCGCAGGACATCGCCAATGGCACAACAAGGCCCGCGCAAATTGTTGGCACTCGGCACGGCAGCACTCGGCGGTTCCATCATTTCAATTGATGTCGCGCTCGCCTCGCAAGGACCGGGCGGCGCCATGGGCACTGCAAGCCATCTCACGCAGATGCTGATGGCGGTCGCGGTCTATGGATCGATGGGAGTGATCGCGGCTGTTGCGATGATCGGCGCGACGCGCCGACATACGCGCAACTATAGCGTTTTCGAGCGAAGTGGACGCCGGTTCGCGTGAAGAAAACGCGTCCAAACGACCAGCTAGAGCTTCGGTTCTGATTCAATCAGAACCGAAAATGCTCTAGCCCGGCCGCCAGAAGCAGTTCATGCGCGGCGTGATCACGGTACCGCTCGGCCGGTGCTCCTGCACATAAGTCGCGGTGCAGTCGCGGACGGCGTTCGGACCGGGATTGTAGCGCGGGATGACATCGGGTTCCCAATGATCGGGCCGGGACCGGTAGATCGGCACGCGCTTCAGCCGGCGGCGCTCGACGACGCGCTCGCGCACGAGCGGTGCCGCCTGCCCGACGCGCGCCTCAGCTGCCGCGCTCTGTGCCTGCGCCTCTGTCGCCGGGAGCGAAAGCCCGACTGCTACAGCCAACAGCGCTGCCGCCACGATCCGTTTCATTACGCCCACCCAAGCTCGATTCTTGAGCCCCATTCGTGGGCGGCACGGTCTCCCATTGCGCCGCCAAGGTCAACTGCGCTGGCGCCGCCGACAGCACTCGCGCTAAAGGAGTGTCATGTGGACCACAGAAAAAGCCCCCTCGCTCGCCGAGATGGAGGCCATGGCGCACGAGGTCTTCGAGCGCCTGCCCAAGACGTTCCGGGCCCTCTGCGAGGGCCTGATCATCCGCGTCGACGATTTCCCGACCGACGAGGTGCTCGACGAGATGCAGGCCGAGAGCGAGTTCGACCTGCTCGGCCTGTTTCAGGGCATCGGCCTGCCGCAGCAGAGCCATAGCGACGTGGCCCGGCTGCCCAACCTGGTCTGGCTGTACCGCCGGCCGATCCTGGATTACTGGGCGGAGCACGACGAGACCCTCGGCCACATCGTCCGCCACGTGCTGATCCATGAGATCGGGCACCATTTCGGCCTCTCCGACGCCGATATGGAGGCGATTGAGGCCGATGCGGGCTAGCCCTGCAGAAATGGCCCTTTTACCGCTGTCACATTCGCGATAAACATCCGGCCGATATCCGCTATTTTTTGCCCGGGAAGAGCACCGATGGACAAGTTCACCACGCTGGAAGGCGTCGCGGCGCCGCTGAAGATCATCAATGTCGACACCGACATGATCATTCCGAAGCAGTACCTCAAGACCATCAAGCGCACCGGCCTTGGCAAGGGGCTTTTCTCCGAGCAGCGCTACAAGGATGACGGCAGCGAGAACCCCGATTTCGTCCTCAACCAGCCCGCCTATCGCAACGCGAAGGTGCTGGTCGCCGGCGACAATTTCGGCTGCGGCTCGAGCCGCGAGCACGCGCCCTGGGCGCTGCTCGATTTCGGCATCCGCTGCGTGATCTCGACCTCGTTCGGCGACATCTTCTACAACAACTGCTTCAAGAACGGCATCCTGCCGATCCGCGTGTCGCAGGAGGACCTCGACAAGCTGTTCGACGACGCCGAGCGCGGCGCCAACGCGACGCTGACCATCGACCTCCCCAACCAGGAGATCCGCGGTCCCGACGGCGGCAAGGTCAAGTTCGAGATCGACCCGTTCCGCAAGCACTGCCTGATCAACGGCCTCGACGACATCGGCCTGACGATGGAGAAGAAGGCGTCGATCGACAGCTACGAGACCAAGCTCAAGGAACGCGCCTGGGCTTGAGGCTCAGCGCATCATCGTGCCCCGGTGCCGTCAGGCGCCGGGGCTTTTCTTTGCCGAATTCGCTCGCCGCAACCCGCTGATAGCTGACGCGCATGCTGCCTGACATCGTCACCTTCTGGCACGGCTCGATGGACGCGCTGCGCCAGACCTGCCTGCGCTCGCAGGCGGCGGCGGGGCACAAGGTCACCGTCTACAGCTTCGATCCGATTCCCGGCCTGCCCGACGGTATCGGCAATGCCGAAGCCGAAGCCGTACTGCCGCATTCGTTCGCGGAGAAGCTGCGCCCGGCGGAGCCCGACGGCTCGTGGCGCGACTGGACCATGCTGCAGTTCAGCGACTTCTTCCGCATGCGGCTGATGGCGCAGCGCGCCGGCCTCTGGCTCGACGCCGACGTGCTGCTGCTGAAGGGCGTCGAGCTCGATCCGGCAAAGCCCTATTTTGCCTGGGAGCGGCCGCGGCAGCTCGGCAACTCCGTGCTGTATCTGCCGCAAGATGATCCGATCGTGCGCGCGTTCGAGGCGCTGATGCAGCAGGACGAGCTGATCCCGGACTGGCTGGCGCTGCGCCACCGCCTGACCTTTGCGATGCGCCGGCTGCGCGGCAAATCCAGCCGCCTCGCCGACATCCGCGTCGCGATCTACGGCCCGGCGGCGCTCACCGCGCTGGCGCGCCGCGCAGGCGAATTGCAGCACGCGCTGCCGAAGCGATCATTCTACGCCGTGCACGCCGAGCCGAGACTGTTCTTCGAGCCGTCGGATTTTTCGAAGTACCTGAACGATCCCGGGATCATCGGCCTGCACATCTCGCCGAAGGGACGCGGCAAGGAGGCGCCGATCCCCGGCAGCCTCTACGCGTGGGCGGCGGAGAGGTTTGGGACGCGATAATCACCCTCACCTGGAGGGGCGCACCGCCAAAATATCGAAAACAACCCCATGCAAAGTAGCCGGCGGCTGCCGGCGCTCGACATGGCAGCTTGACTCGTCGGGCAAATCAGCGGCACTCTTCTATTATTCAGAAATTATGCGACCGCGTCGCGGCTATGGCATATCATGGGCGTCGGAGAGGTTTGGCAGCTGATACAGGCGCGGTCTTATCCTCTCCCCTTGTGGGAGAGGATGCGCTCGCGAAGCGGGTGCGGGTGAGGGGCTTCTCTCCGCACGGATAAATCTCGCTAGAGCTTTTCCCGTTCCGATGGAATCGGAACGGGGCTCTAGATTCTTGTTTTGACGCGTTTTCTTCACGCGAACCGGTATCCGCTTCGCTCGAAAACGCTTTAGCGGAGACAACCCCTCATCCGGCGCTTCGCGCCACCTTCTCCCACGGGGGGAGAAGGGAAGACGCTTCGCTGGGCTAATGCCCCATCGCGGCGATCGCATCGGCGATCGCGATCGTGCGCCTGGCCATTTCGGCGTGCAGGCGCTCGACCATGCGGCCGTCGAGCTGGATCGCGCCGCGCGAGGCGTTCTCCGGCTTCTCGAAGGCGGCAATGATCTTGCGCGCCTCGGCGACCTCGGCCTCCGGCGGCGTGAAGATCGCGTTGCAGGCATCGATGTGGCTCGGATGGATCAGCGTCTTGCCGTCGAAGCCGAGATCGCGGCCCTGCGCGCATTCCTCGGCGAAGCCGTCGACATTGCTGATGTCGCTGTAGGGCCCATCGAGGATCTCGAGCCCGTGCGCGCGGGTCGCCAGGATGCAATGCGTGATCATCGGGATCATCGCCGCGCGGCCCGGCTTCATCCGGATCCGGGTTTCGCGCGCAATGTCGTTCGGCCCGAACACGAAGCCGGCGAGTCGGGTTTCGGAATCCTTCGATGCCGCGGCCAGCTTGTCGGCGTCGAGCACCGCGCGCGCGGTCTCGATCATCGCCCAGACCCGGATCGAGGCAGGCGCATTGATGTCGCTGAGGCGATCGGCCACGGCGTTGAGATCGTCGACGGTCGAAATCTTGGGAACCAGGATCCCGTCGGGCTGCGCCTTGCCGGCCATGCCGATGTCGTCGACCCACCAGGGCGTGTCGAGCGCGTTGATGCGGATCAGGACCTCGCGCTTGCCAAAGCCCCTGGCCGCGACCGCCTTGGCGATCTGCTCCCGGGCTGTGGCCTTGGCGTCGGGAGCCACGGAATCCTCCAGGTCGAGGATAATGCCGTCCGCCGCCAGCGTCCGGGCCTTTTCCAGCGCCCGTGCATTCGATCCCGGCATGAACAACAGGCTGCGGCGCGGACGGGTCATCGACATTCTCCTCGGGGCTTGGGCTCCGCCAGTGTCCATTGTTTGGGCATCGGGCGGAACCATTCTTCAACGCTGCCGTATCATCTCAGGCCACACGCCGAAAGTCTTGTTCCCGTTACCCGCATGTGGTTAGCCAGAGGCCATGAAATTCTTTCCGAAGCATTTGATCGACGGCTACCGGACGTTCGCGACCCAGCGGCTGCCGACCGAACAGTCGCGCTACCGCGACCTGTCGGAGCGCGGCCAGTTTCCCGAGACCATGGTGATCGGCTGCTGCGACTCCCGCGTCTCGCCGGAGGTGATCTTCGACGCCGGTCCCGGCGAATTGTTCGTGGTCCGCAACATCGCGAACCTGGTTCCGGTCTATCAGCCCGACAGCAACGCCCATGGCGTCTCGGCCGCGCTGGAATACGCCGTGACCGTTTTGAAGGTGAAGAACATCGTGGTGCTGGGCCACGCCCAGTGCGGCGGCATCCGCGCCTTCGTCGACAAGATCAAGCCGCTCACGCCGGGCGACTTCATCGGCAAATGGATGCAGATGTTCATCAAGCCCGGCGAGGTCGTCGAGCAACGCGAGCATGAGACGATGCAGGACTTCGTCGTCCGCATCGAGAAGGCCGCGGTGTTCCGCTCGCTGGAGAACCTGATGACCTTCCCGTTCGTGCGCGAGCGCGTGGAGAGCGGCGAGATGCAGCTGCACGGCGCCTATTTCGGCGTCGCCGAAGGCTCGCTGTTCGTGCTCGACCGGGTCGCGAAGGAATTCATCAGCGTCCGCGACGAGCTGAAATCAGGCGGGTAGAGCGTTTTCGAGCGAAGTGGACACCGGTTCGCGTGAAGAAAACGCGTCAAGACAAGAATCTAGAGCTTCGGTTCTGATTCAATCAGAACCGAAGCTCTAGCATCTACTCCCCGCCGTGATGGCCGCTACCCCAGCGGTCGGAGATCGCGAGCATGAAGGCCGAGATCACGAACACCAGGTGCACGCCGACCAGCCAGGCGAGCTTGCTGGGATCGAAGACGGTATCGATGTTCATGAACGCCTTCAGCACCTGAATGGCCGAGATCGCGACGATCGACGCCAGCAGCTTTTGCTTCAGGCCGCCGAAATCGACCTTGGTCATCCAGTCCGGCCAATCCGGGTGCCCTTCCGGATCGATCTTCGAGACGAAGTTCTCGTAGCCGGAAAACACCACGATCAGGATCAGATTGCCGGTCAGCGAGATGTCGATCAGGGCGAGCACGCCGAGGATGATGTCGGATTCCTTGGCCTGCGGCACATGCAGGATGAAGTGCCACAGCTCCATGCAGAACTTGAGCAGCAATGCCGCGAGGCTGATGACGAGGCCGAAATAGAACGGCGCCATCAGCCAGCGGCTGTTGAAGAGCAGGCTTTCGAAGCTTCTTTCGACGCGCTTCAGCGTCGGATTGGGCCGGTAGGTCGCCGGTTCTTCCGCTTCGGCCATGGCACGCGCTTCCCGATTTCCGCTGCTAGGCCGCCTTCTGCTTCGCGGTGATCAGCTTGCGGTTGATCAGGACCTCGGCGATCTGCACGGCATTCAGCGCCGCGCCCTTGCGCAGATTGTCCGACACGCACCAGAACGACAGGCCGTTCTCCACCGTGGCGTCCTCGCGGATGCGGCTGATATAGGTCGCGTCCTCGCCGGCGGCCTCATAGGGCGTGACGTAGCCGCCCGGCTCGTGCTTGTCGATCACGAGGCAGCCCGGCGCATTGCGCAGGATGTTGCGCGCCTCGTCCGCCGTGATCGGATTGGCGAACTCGACGTTGACGGCTTCGGAGTGGCTGACGAACACCGGCACGCGCACGCAGGTCGCGGTCAGCTTGATCTTGGGATCAAGGATCTTCTTGGTCTCCACCATCATCTTCCACTCTTCCTTGGTGAAGCCGTCTTCCATGAAGACGTCGATCTGCGGAATGATGTTGAAGGCGATGCGCTTCGGAAACTTCTTATTGACCAGCTCGTCATTGGTGTAGACGGCCTTGGTCTGCGAGAACAATTCGTCCATCGCGTCCTTGCCGGCGCCCGACACCGATTGATAGGTCGAGACCACGACGCGCGTGATCGTCGCCTTGTCGTGCAGCGGCTTCAGCGCGACCACGAGTTGCGCGGTGGAGCAGTTCGGGTTGGCGATGATGTTCTTCTTGGTGAAGCCGGCGGTCGCATCCGCGTTGACCTCGGGCACGATCAGCGGCACGTCGGGGTCCATGCGCCAGGCCGAGGAGTTGTCGATCACGACCGCGCCGGCGGCGCCGATCTTGGGCGACCATTCCTTGGAGACCGAACCACCGGCCGACATCAGGCAGATGTCGATGTCGGAGAAGTCATAGTGCTCGAGCGCCTTCACCTTCAGCGTGCGGTCGCCATAGGAGACCTCGATGCCGACGCTGCGGCGCGAGGCCAGCACGACGACCTCGTCGGCGGGGAATTTGCGCTCGTCGAGAATGTTGAGCATTTCGCGCCCGACATTGCCGGTCGCTCCGACCACCGCGACTTTGTAACCCATCGTTCACTCTCCGACGAAAAATGCCCGTTCCCCCGCCAGCTGCGGAAAGGGAAGAGGCAGCGCTTCTATGCGAGAAACCCCGTCAAGACAACGTTGCGTAGCTTTTGAGCGTTTTGATGCGTTTATTTCGGGCCGATCCGGCCGCGTCCCATCATACGAGAAATCCGTCAGCGCTGACGAGCTTCGTCGACGAGGTGTACGCCACGCTCTCCCGGCTGTTCGCCTATGTCGCCGTGCTCGCGCTGTTCGTCGTCCTCGGCAACTATCTATGGAAGCAGCTGCCCGACGCAACGGCGATGGCGGCCCCTGCCGTCGTGGGCTGGAGCCCGGCCGGCCGCCTGGCGCCGGCGTTTGCCGTGAGCCGGCTCGATCTGCGAGACAAAACAGAGACTTATGAGATCTTCCGGCACTCCGAAGGCGGCCGCAAGGACGTCTTCCGCTGGGCCGATGCCAATGGTGCACCGGTCGCCGAGCTGGAAATCTACCGCCCCGGCGGCGAGGCCATGGGCCCTGCGGTCACCGAGATTGCCGGGCGGCTCGAGCCGAGCGGCGTCCGCGAGCTCGAGGCGGCCGGCATCGTCGACAGCAAGTTCGGCGGCGTCACCTTGCTGCGCCCGGCGCGGCAGGACGGCGACCGCGCCTGCCTCGGCTTCCTCAAGCAGGCCGACGCGCCTGATCTCCGGATCTCCGGCTGGACCTGCCAGGGCACCAGTCTGCCGGCCCGGCGCGCCGCGATCGTCTGCATGCTGAACCGCCTGACCCTGCTGGCCGCGGGCAACGATCCGCGGCTCGCCGCCCTGTTCGCGCATGCCGAGCTCAAGCGCACCGACTGCGTTACCTCCGGCGCGCGGGCCCTGTCGGCCGACTGGGTCATGGGCAGCGAGAACCCGCGCCTGCGCGGCGCCCTTTGATGGCGAGACCGTGGCAAGGCACTGGTTTTCATGAAACTTTTGCGCTTGGACACGCATTATCTCAGCCGGTGTGGCGCAATTGACCTAGTGACGGCCTCCCCACCATGGCTACAATGTGTTCCGAGTGATTTTGGCGGACGCGCCAGCCCCGATGGGGCCGTAATGACGAGGATGCGATGACCTTGAAATTCCCTGCCGCGAACAAGCTCGTGGTGTTGCTTGCCGCGGCTGCCGTCACCGCAACCGCGTTCGGCATGACCGCGGCCAGCGCGCAGAGCCCGGCCAAGCGCAAGCAGCAGGAGCAGTATGACCGCGACGGCCGCCGCTATTACGGTGCGCAGGGTCCGAACCGCGTCTATCAGCAGGGTCCGCGCACCCGCGTTTACGTCACCACGCGCTCGTGGCTCGACGCCGGCACCGAAGTGCTGCCGGGCGACCGCAAGTTCAACGACTACGCGTATCCGCCGGAGATCGGCTACCCCACGTTCGCACGCGAGAACAACAATCGCCCGATCGATCGCCAGCCGCTCAGCCCGCCGGCCGATCTCGGTGGCTATCCGCGGAATTTCCCGCTGTATTGAGAATTTCGGCGAGCAGCCGATACGAAAATGCCCGGCTTCGGCCGGGCATTTTTGTTTGGATCAAAGTGTAGGGTGGGCGCGCTTTCGCTTTGCCCAGCTTACTGATGTTCAACGTCCTGCGTCGTCCCGGCGAAGGCCGGGACCCATAACCACTGCTGTTGGTTATGACGCTCGTCTGCCAGTCGCTTCAGATTGAGAAGCCGCGGCGTATGGGTCCCGGCCTTCGCCGGGACGACACCATTGTTCGTTGCCGCATTGTCGTTGCCGCGAGCCTTACGCGTGCAGCTTCTGCAATTCCTTCAGGATCGCCTCGCCCATCTGGCTCGTGGTGGCCGGCGTGGTGCCTTCCGACTTGATGTCGGCGGTGCGCAAGCCGCTGGCGAGCACGGCCGCGATCGCGGCATCGACCTTGTCGGCGAGCTCGCCCATGTCGAAGGAATAGCGCAGCGCCATGCCGAACGACGAGATCATCGCGATCGGGTTGGCGAGGCCTCGGCCTGCGATATCGGGCGCCGAGCCGTGCACCGGCTCGAACAGCGAGCGCCGCTTCTTCGTCTTCGAGTCGACTTCGCCGAGCGAGGCCGAC
Source organism: Bradyrhizobium ferriligni (assembly GCF_056837965.1). Taxonomy (NCBI): domain Bacteria; kingdom Pseudomonadati; phylum Pseudomonadota; class Alphaproteobacteria; order Hyphomicrobiales; family Nitrobacteraceae; genus Bradyrhizobium; species Bradyrhizobium ferriligni. The sequence goes on along the minus strand of NZ_JBXEJO010000057.1, from coordinate 27,220 downwards.
GGCAGCATGCCGAGCGAGCCGGTCAGCATCGCCGCGATGTCGGACAGCATGTCGCCGAACAGATTGTCTGTCACGATGACGTCGAACTGCTTCGGCGCCTTGACGAGGTTCATGCCGCCGGAATCCGCGAGTTGGTGCTCGAGCGTGACGTCCTTGTATTCGCGCGCATGGACCTGGGTCATGACCTCGTTCCAGAGCACGCCCGACTTCATGACGTTGCGCTTCTCCATCGACGTCACCTTGTTCTTGCGCTTACGCGCCAGGTCGAAGGCGACGCGGCCGATGCGCTCGATCTCGTAGGTGTCGTAGACCTGGGTGTCGACCGCGCGCTTCTGACCGTTGCCGAGATCGGTGATGGTCTTCGGTTCGCCGAAATAGACGCCACCGGTGAGCTCGCGGACGATCATGATGTCGAGACCCTCGACCACGTCGCGCTTCAGGCTCGAGGCCTCGGCGAGCGCCGGGTAGCACACCGCCGGGCGCAGATTGGCGAACAGGCCGAGATCCTTGCGCAGCCGCAGCAGGCCCGCCTCGGGACGGACCTCATAGGGCACGCTGTCCCACTTCGGGCCGCCGACCGCGCCGAAGATCACGGCGTCCGCCGCCGTCGCCTTGGCCATGTCGCCCTCGGAGATCGACACCTTGTGGGCGTCATAGGCGGAGCCGCCGACCAGGCCCTGCTCGGTCTCGAACTTCGCGATGCCCTGCGCATTCAGCCAGTCGATCACGCGTTGCACCTCGGCCATCACTTCGGGGCCGATGCCGTCGCCGGGGAGAAGCAGCAGTTTATGGGTCGCCATGATGTTACCTCGAGCTAATCGTTGTTGTCGTTGCCGGGCAAGAGCGCGAAGCGCGTCCTCGCACAGATGCCCCGGCAATCCATCCCGCTTCGAAAGGCCTCTCTGAAGATGGATGGATGCCCGGGTCGAGCCCGGGCATGACGAGCGGGGAAATCCGGCCGGAGTGCTAAAACGCCGGAGCCGGATTGGCAAGGCACCCCGGATCGGCCCAGAATGGCCCCAACGAGCAACCCGCGCCCCAAGAAGCTAACAAGAAGCCAACAAGACGGACCTCATGACCGCAGCCATCGTCTACGCCTTCGCCTCGGCGATTTTCCTCGGCGCCGGGGTGGTGCTGGCGCAGCTCGGCCTGCGCACCGTCGAGCCGCTGTCGGGCGCCGCGATCAGCGTGCCCTCTTTCACCCTGTTGTTCCTGCTGCTATCGCCGCTGATCCTGCATGGCGAGCCGGTGGTCTGGCGCGCCCTGCCGATCTTCATGGCGATCGGGCTGTTCTTCCCCGCCTCGCTGACGCTCCTGACCTTTGCGTCGAACCGGGCGCTGGGACCGGTCATCACCTCGACCCTGGGCAATCTGGCGCCGCTGTTTGCGGTCACCGCCGCCGTGATGCTGCTGCACGAGCCCTTGCTGCCGCAGCAGCTCATCGGGCTCGTCGTCGCGGTCGCGGGCGCCGCCATCATCACCGTGACGAGGCCGCGCGACCTCGGCCATTGGCGCAGCTGGGCCCTGCTGCTGCCGCTCGCGAGCGCGCTGGTGCGCGGCATCGTGCCGCCGATCGCCAAGCTCGGCCTTGCGATCTGGCCGAGCCCGCTATGGGCCTGCCTGGTCGGCTATGTCATGTCCTCGCTGGTGGTGCTGACCGTGCAACGGGTCCGCAAGGGCAGCTTCATGGTGCAGGCGCCGCGCGAGGGCCGATTCTGGTTCGCGCTGACCGGGATCAGCAACGGGCTCAGCGCGCTCAGCCTGTTCGCCGCGGTCCGCAACGGCCCGATCACGCTGGTGGCGCCGCTCGCCGCGATCTATCCGCTGGTCACCGTGGTGATGAGCGCGATGATGCTCAAGCATGTCGAGATCACCGCGCGGATCGTCGGCGGCACCCTGCTGACCGTGATCGGCGTCGCGCTGGTCCTGATCGCCTGATTGCCTGATACGCAAGACAGTGTTGCGGGCATCGGCGCTGGGCAGCGCCGCCGCGGCCTGTCACAATGCGGGCATTGCCGGAGTGAATTGTGAGAGCCCCCGCCCCGTCCTACCCGCATCCCGCGCGGCTGATCCTTATTCTGTCGCTCGCACCGACCGTCGGTCTCGGCATCGGCCGGTTTGCCTATTCGCTGGTGCTGCCCGACATGCGCGACTCGCTGGCCTGGTCGTATTCGGCCGCCGGCTTCATGAACACGATCAATGCCGCCGGCTATCTGGCCGGCGCGCTGCTCGCCTCGCGCCTGATTGAACGCTTCGGGCTTGCCGCATCGGTGCGCTGGTCGACGCTGGCCTGCGCGCTGTCGCTGGCGCTTTGCGCCCTCTCGGGCAATTTCGTGGTGCTGAGTTTTGCCCGCCTGCTGGTCGGCTTCGCCGCCGCGATCGGCTTCGTCGGCGGCGGCGCGCTCGCGGCGACCATCGCGCAATCGCGACCCGAACGCGCGAACTTCCTGCTCAGCCTGTTCTATGCCGGGCCGGGCGTCGGCATCCTCGCATCCGGCTTGATCGCGCCCTTCGTGCTGCAGGGTTTCGGCGCCGGCTCGTGGTGGATCGTGTGGTGGGCGATGACGCTGCTTTCCGCGATCATGACCGTGCCGCTGATGCTGGCGCCGCTCCACGCCAACGCCGCCGCCGGCGGCATCGTGCGGACCCAATTCGCCGTGATGCCGGTCCTGATCTACCTCGCCGCCTATTTCCTGTTCGGTGCCGGCTACATCGCCTACATGACCTTCATGATCGCCTATGTCCGCGACGGCGGCGGCGGCGCGGCTGCACAGAGCGCGTTCTGGAGCCTGATCGGCGTCAGCGCATTCGTCACGCCCTGGATCTGGGGGCGCGTGCTGGCGCTCGACCGCGGCGGGCTCGCCACCACCATCATCCTCGGCGTCAACGCGCTCGGCGCGGCTCTGCCGATCTTCGGGCATTCGCCGCTGCTGCTTGCGATCTCGGCGCTGGTGTTCGGCGTCGCCTTCTTCGCCGTGGTCGGCTCGACCACCGCCTTCGTGCGCTTCAACTACCCGCCGCAATTCTGGCCGACCGCGATCGCGGCGATGACCATCGCCTTCGGCATCGGCCAGACGCTCGGACCGATCGTGGTCGGCGCCATCACCGATGCGGTCGGCAGCCTGTCATTTGCGTTGAACGTCTCGGCCGCGATGCTCGCGCTCGGCGCGCTGCTGTCGGCGTTTCAGAGGAAGGTCCCCTCCCAGCGTCGTCCCGGCGAGGGCCGGGACCCATAACCACAGCTGGTTGGGGGATGTAAGGGAGCGTCTCCCAGCCTGCCTATTCCCTCGGCTGCGGAGTATGGGTCCCGGCCTTCGCCGGGACGACAGCAAGTTAGCTCCCGCTGAACGAATTGTAGCCCTGGTCTTCCCAGTAGCCGCCCTTGTAGTCGTTGGTGACTTCCATCGAGAGCACGTATTTCGGGTTCTTGAAGCCGAGCTTGGTCGGCACCCGGATCTTCATCGGAAAGCCGTAGGCGCGCGGCAGGATCTCGTCGGCGAATTTGAACGTCATCTGGGTCTGCGGGTGCAGCGCCGAGCGCATGTCGAGCGGCGAGTTATAGCCGTCCTTGTCGGCGCACTGGAACCAGACATATTTGGCGCGGGTGTCGGCGCCGACCAGCTTGAGGAAATCGCGCAAGGGCGTGCCGGTCCAACTGCCGATCGCGCTCCAGCCCTCGACGCAGATATGGCGCGTCACCTGCTTGACCTGCGGCAGCTTGTACAATTCGTCGAGCGTCCACGACTTCTTGTTGTCGACCAGCCCGCGCACTTCGAGCTTCCAGTCGGCGCCTGCGATCTCAGGCGCGTCGTCGAGATCGTAATAGGCGTTGAACGGGAACGGCTTGGTGATCATGCTCTCGGGGAAGGTCGGCGCCAGCGCATCCGGATTGAACATCCAGGCCTGCACCGCGTCGTTGAACTTCGAGACCTGCTTCAGCATCTCCTCGGCCGACGACGAATCGACCACGTCGCAGCCGGTGAGCAGCGTCAGCGCGCCGAGGCTGGTGCCCGCCGTGATGAAGCGGCGGCGCGTCAGCTCCGGCATCGTCTTCACCGCATCGCGCACGAGCAGCGTCTTGTCGACACCGGGGATCAGGAGCTTGCGGAGACGACCCATGACTACCTCCCTAGCGTCCGATGATCATGGCGCGCAGGCTCTTCGGCACCAGCAGCGCGAGCGCGACATGGATCACCAGGAAGGCGACGATCAGCGCCATGCAGGTGAAGTGAACATAACGGGCGAAATCGTAGCCGCCGAACAGCGACACCAGCCAGTGCAACTGCACCGGCTTCCACATCGACAGGCCGGACAGCACGATGACGACGCCGACGATGATGATGCCGGCATAGAGCAGTTTCTGCACCGAATTGTATTTGCTGAGGTCGTCATGCGACAGCTTGAAGGTCAGCGCCGCCTTGGTGTCGGCAATCACGCCGCCGGGGGTGACCGGCAGCAGCTTCTTGCGGAACCGGCCGGTGGCGAAACCCAGCGCCAGATAGACCAGGCCGTTGACCATCAACAGCCACATCGCGGCGAAGTGCCAGAGCAGCGCACCGCCGAGCCAGCCGCCGAGCGTGATGCTCCGCGAGAAGGTGAAGCCAAACAGCGGCGAGGCGTTGTAGATCTGCCAGCCGGACATGATCATCAGGATCATCGCGAAGGCGTTGATCCAGTGCACCATGCGCACCCAGACCGGCTGGATCGCCTTCGCGGGCGCCGCGGTCTCGGCCTGGTGGTCGCTGACGGCAAGGCTCGTCATGGGATATCTCTGCTCGTGGTCGTTACCGGCTTATACGCCCGGAACCGGCGTTCCGTTACGGGGTCTCGCGTTATCAGTTTGATATAGGCTGCTTCAAATGGTCACAAAAATGCGAGCCGGGGCGCGGCGCCGGCTCGCTATGTCGCGGGTCCCTTGAGGGACTAAATCAGGCCGCCAGGTGTCACGTCGCCGGCATCAGCACGGTGTCGACCACATGGATGACGCCGTTCGACTGGTTGACGTTGGAGATCGTCACCATCGAGCTGCCGCCCTTGGCATCGACGATCCAGACCTTGCCGTCCTGCTTCTTCACGGTCAGTTCCTCGCCCTCGGCGGTCTTCAGCTTCTTGCCGTCGGTGAGGTCGGAGGCCTCGAGCTTGCCCGGCACCACATGGTAGGTGAGGATCTTGGTCAGCGTCGCCTTGTTCTCGGGCTTGACGAGGCTGTCGACGGTTCCGGCCGGCAGCTTGCCGAACGCGGCGTTGGTCGGCGCGAACACCGTGAACGGGCCCTTGCCTTCCAGCGTGCTGACCAGGCCCGCGGCCTTCACCGCGGCGACGAGCGTGGTGTGATCCTTCGAATTGACGGCGTTCTGCACGATGTTCTTCGACGGGAACATCGCGGCGCCACCGACCATCACGGTCTTTTCCTCGGCGCGGACCGGCGCCACGACAGTGGCCGTGATCGCGAGCGCGCTGAAGGCGGCGGCGGTGAGATAGGCAATACGCTTCGACATGGTTTCGTCTCCCGATGAGTAGGCCGACCGGCGAGACTTCGCCGGCGTTGAAGGGGCAACAACGGCGCGTGCTGGTTGATGAATGCGTCGTCGTTGGCCGAGCTACGGCAGGTTTTCCGGACGGTTTCCGGAAATAATTCTTTGTGATTGTTGAAACCGGCCGGCGCGCGCTGCGTACACGCGATGCCGCGTGCAGCCCGCCAGGCATTCCATTCAGCGGAATGGACGCGTGCGCTGCCGCGAGCAATTTGCTTGCCGCAGCTAGCTGATTGGTTCAGCTTGAGGTTGCGGCACGGCTTCGCAGAAAGCGGCCGCGGGGAGGCATCATGAGCAGCATCACGGCTGACGGCCACGCCGCACCTGCGGTGAACGATGCAAGCATCGACATCGGTCCGCTCGAGCAGAAGCACCTGCAATACGCCAACTACCGCGCGGTTGCGGACACAACCGAGATCACGAAAACGCATTGGCACATCGCGACCGCCAACGCGCTCGGCTGGGGCTTCGACGGCATGGACGGCGTGATCTTCGCGCTGATCTCGCCGATGGTGATCAAGGAATTTTCGCTGAGCCTGCCGGAGTATCGCTCCGGCATGCAGATCGCGCTGTTCATCGGCATCGCGGGGCTTTACTTCTGGCCATGGCTCGCCGACCGCTACGGTCGCCGCACGCTGCTCGCCGTCAATATCGCGCTGTTCTCGCTCCTGATGCCGGTCGCGGCGATGTCGCCGACCTTCGCGGTGTTCGTGATCGCGCGCTCGCTATTGTTCTTCGCGCTCAACGGCGAATGGTCGCTCGGCTCGATGCTGGTGGCGGAGACGTGGCCGGCCCGGCTCCGCGGCCGCGTCATCAGCATCACCCGCTCGGCCTGGTGCCTCGGCGCCACGCTCGCCGGTGCGATCACCGGGCTCGTGGCCGCCAATTTTGGCTGGCGCATCGCCGTGATGGTGCCCGGCGTGATCGCGCTGCTTGCGATCTATATCCGCTCCACCTGCCCGGAATCGCCCTATTGGGTGCGCGCGCAGGACCGCAAGCGGCGCATCTCGGAGACGCTGGCGCGCGGCGGCACGGTCAGCGCCGAGGACAGCGCCTGGTTCGGCAAGGCCAAGTCGGTCGGCATCCGCCAGGTGTTCATGCCCGACGTGCTGCCCGCCACACTTGTCGCGCTGTTCGTCGCCTGCGCCTCGACCTGCATCTACGGCACGGTCGGCGCCTGGATGCCGCTGTATCTGTCGACCGAGAAGCACTGGTCGACCGCCGAATACAGCCTGTTCTACGTGTTCTACGGGCTGTGCGGCTTCCTTGGCTTGTGTCTGGTCGGCTGGCTGATCGACAAGATCGGTCGCCGCCGCACCTTCATCATCACCCTGATCGAGGGCGCGATCTTCATGACGCTCTGGGTCTATTCCGAGGACCGCGTACTGCTGTGGGCGTTCGGGCTCGCCTGGTGTCTCGGCTTCCTCGGCTTCTGGGGGCCGAGCACGACGCTGACCGCGGAGATCTTCCCGACCCGGATCCGCGGCGCCGCCAACGGCGTGGTCTGGGCGATCGCCTATTTCGTCGGCTTCGTGCTGTTTCCCTTCGTCTCGATCGCGCTCCAGCAGCACACCGGCTCGTTCGCGCTGTCGTTCCTCTGCATCCCCGTGCTGATGATCGCGATGGCGATCGGCGTGTTCCTGTTCGTGCCGGAGCATACCGGCAAGGAATTGAACGAGATCATCGAGTGAGTCGCGCGGGACTCGTCGTTTGCAGCCCGGATGAAGCGCAGCGTAATCCGGGCTACGGAGCTCCAACCTCCCCTTGAAAAGGGGAGGTCGCTTTGCTCGCAGAGCAAAGCGGGTGGGGATCAGCGCTCTCCGCATACGGCATCGCCTGCGGCTGACCCCCATCCCGGCCTTCCCCCTTTCAGGGGGAAGGAGAAGATGGACCCGTAGCCCCGTTGCGGATTAATGGCACGCTGTCGTCCCGACCAAGCGAAGCGCGAGCCGGGACCCATAACCACGAATGGTCGTTTTGCGAAAGCTGTGGCTCCAGCCCATGCTAGCAACGAACGTCGGCGGTTATGGGTCCATGCTTTGGCAGGGACGACCCGTTGTGAGAGCTGTTCTAATCCCGGTTCGCCGGTGTCTGGATGAAGCCGCGGTTGTGGGTCGGGCTGATCAGGATCTCGTTCATACAGACCCGTGCCGGCATGCTGGCGACGAAGGCGATGGTGCGGCCGCAATCCTCGGGCTGCAGCATCTTGGCCTGCTCGGCTTCGCTCGGCACCACCGGCCGCTGCTTCAGGATCGGGGTCGCGACCTCGCCCGGCGACAGGCAGCAGGCGCGCAGGCCGTTGACGCATTCGTCCATGTTGAAGGAATGGGTCAGCGCCAGCACTGCGTGCTTGGTCGTGGTGTAGGCCGGGCCCGGCATCTTCGAGACGTGGCGGCCGGCCCAGGAGGCGACGTTGATGATGCAGCCGTCCTGCTGCTTGCGCATCGTCGGCAGCACCGCGCGCATGCAGTAGAGCACGCCGTTGAGATTGATCTCGACGAGCTTGTCCCAGCCTTCCAGTTCCATGTCGGCCCAGCTGCGCTTCGGCACGTTGATGCCGGCGCTGTTGACCAGGAGGTCGATGCGGCCGTGCCTGGCGACGATCGCCTCGGCGGCCCTGTTGACATCGGCCTTGTTGCTGACATCGAGCGGGATCGCCTCGGCATTGCCGCCCTTTTTCGTGATGTTGGCCACCACGCGGTCGAGCTCTTCCCTGCGGCGGCCGGAGACCACCACCGTCCAGCCGTCCGCAGCCAGGAATTCCGCCCCGGATTCGCCGATTCCGGTGCCGCCGCCGGTGACCCAGGCCACGCGTTTCCCATTGTTTGTCATGCAAACTGTCTCCGTTGCTTTCTGAAGGGCGTTTTTGCTAATCCAGCCGAAATCTTCCGGCCCTTCGCCCCTCGGGGAATCTTTGCATGAACACGACCACCAACGCCAATCTGTTTTCCCGCCTGTTCGACGGCCTCGACGACCCCGGCCGGCTCGCGATCGAGCAGCTCGACGGCAGCCGCATCTCCTATGGCGATCTGATCGCGCGCGCAGGCCAGATGGCGAACGTGCTGGTTGAGCGCGGCGTCAAGCCGGGCGACCGCGTCGCGGCGCAGACCGAGAAGTCGGTTTCGGCCCTGGTGCTGTATCTCGCCACCGTGCGCGCCGGCGGCGTCTACCTGCCGCTCAACACCGCCTATACGCTGAACGAGCTCGAATACTTCATCACCGACGCCGAGCCGGCGCTGGTGGTCTGCGATCCTTCCAAGCAGGACGGCATCAAGGCGATCGCCGCCAAGGTGGGCGCCAAGGTCGAGACGCTCGGTGTCAGCGGCAAGGGTTCGCTGACCGAGGCCGCCGACAAGGCGGCGACGGAATTCGTCACGGTGCCTCGCGGCAATAATGATCTCGCCGCGATCCTCTACACGTCGGGCACCACCGGCCGCTCCAAGGGAGCGATGCTGTCGCACGACAATCTGGCCTCGAACTCGTACTCGCTGGTCGACTACTGGCGCTTCACCGACAAGGATGTGCTGATCCACGCGCTGCCGATCTATCATACCCACGGCCTGTTCGTGGCGAGCAACGTGACGCTGTTCGCGCGCGCCTCGATGATCTTCCTGCCGAAGTTCGATCCGGATGTGATCATCAAGCTGATGGCCCGCGCCACCGTGATGATGGGCGTGCCGACCTTCTATACCCGCCTGCTGCAGAATCCCGGCCTGAACAAGGACGCCACCAGGCACATGCGGCTGTTCATCTCGGGCTCGGCGCCGCTGCTCGCCGACACCCACCGCGAATGGTCGGCACGCACTGGGCATGCCGTGCTCGAGCGCTACGGCATGACCGAGACCAACATGAACACCTCGAACCCCTATGACGGCGATCGCGTGCCCGGCGCGGTCGGCTTCGCGCTGCCCGGCGTCTCGGTGCGGGTCACCGATCCCGAGACCGGCAAGGAGCTTGCGCGCGAGACCATCGGCATGATCGAGGTCAAGGGCCCGAACGTGTTCCAGGGCTACTGGCGGATGCCGGAGAAGACCAAGGCCGAATTCCGCGGCGACGGCTTCTTCATCACCGGCGACCTCGGCAAGATCGATGACAAGGGCTACGTCCACATCCTCGGGCGCGGCAAGGATCTCGTGATCTCCGGCGGCTTCAACGTCTACCCGAAGGAGATCGAGAGCGAGATCGACGCCATGCCCGGCGTGATCGAGTCCGCCGTGATCGGCGTGCCGCATGCCGATTTCGGCGAAGGCGTGACCGCCGTCCTGGTCTGCAGCAAGGGCGCCGATGTCAGCGAGGCCTCGGTGCTGAAGGCGCTCGACGGACGACTGGCGAAGTTCAAGATGCCGAAGCGCGTCTTCGTCGTCGACGAACTGCCGCGCAACGCGATGGGCAAGGTGCAGAAGAATATTTTGCGCGATACGTATAAGAATATCTACGCGAAGGGATGAAGCCGCAAGAACGTCGTGAGGGGTAGATGGAGCGGGAGCAGGCTATCCAGATTAACGATCAACTCGTCATCGCGCACGAGGCGATGAAGAAGGCTCGAATCGCGATTGCGGAGCTCGGAAAGCAGGAGCGGCTTGAATTGGATGGCCCGCTTTATGACCTCCTGCTCGAGCTGGAATGGCAGGTGATGCTACCGCTCTACGAACAGTTTCGCGACCTGATGAAGCTGGAGCTTCACGAAGAACTGCCTCCCCCGACCTCCGAACTGAAGTGGAGTGACGTGCGTCTCCCCCGTGGCGCTACGGAAGCTGCGCTCGACGACGTCATCATGTCGGCCCTGACACCGCGACGGCAAAAGGTCGCGAGGATTATAGGGATCGCGATGGCAGACTGCGAGAAACTGAAATTGCCAATAGCTCCTGAAATGATCGGAGCACGCTTGCGATTCCTGTCCCACGCCGATCGGATCGAGGGTGTCGGAGACCTCCGACGGTGGGGTCACAGCGAAGTACGGCTGAAGGACGAGCCGATCAGTGCCCTCCGGCGAGGCTGATCACGAACCGCCCGCCGACAATGAAGAGATAGGCCCCGAACGCCACCTCCAGCGCCCGCTTCGACAGCGCGTGCGCGACCTTGACACCGAGCGGCGCGGTGACGAGCGTGGTCGGCATCACCAAGAGCGCGCCGATCAGCGAGACGTAGCCGAGCGCGAACGGCAGTTGCAGCGCCGCGACGTCGGGAAAGCGCGCGGCTGCGGGCCATCCGGCATAGACGTAGCCCAGCGCGCCGGGGATCGAGATCAGCACCGCGAGCGCCGACGAGGTCGCGACCGCCTGATGGATCGGCCGGCCGTAGAAGGTCATCAGCAGATTGGCGAACAGGCCGCCGCCGATGCCCATCAGCGTCGACAGCAGGCCGACGAAAAAGCCGTAGACGCGCATCAAAAAGCCCTTCGGCACGTCGTCGCCGAACTTCCAGGTCTCGCGCGCCAGCAGCAATCGTGCGGCTGCCGACCACGCCACCATCACGAACACGATCTTGAACAGCCGCTCTGGCGCGAAGCGCGCGGTGACGCTGCCGGCGGCGACGCCGATCACGATCGGCAGCCACCAGCGCTTCAGGATCGCCATGTCGACTGCGCCGCGGCGATAATGCGCACGGAACGAGCTCAGCGAGGTCGGGATGATGATCGCGAGCGAGGTGCCGATGCACAGCGGCATCCGCACTTCGAGCGGCACGCCGGCGAGGCGAAAGCATTCATAGAACACCGGCACCAGGATCGCGCCGCCGCCGATGCCGAACAGCCCGGCAAGAAAGCCGGACAGCGCGCCGACCGCGATCAGCAGCAGCGCAAGCTCGAGCAATTCCTTGGGGTCGAGGCCGGCCATCATGTCCTTCGCATCATCAGGAGGCGCTCGCCTCGGTGCGGTCGGCCAACCACAGCGCGACCGACGCTGCGACGGGAGCAGCGACCGCAATCAAGGCAAAGCGGAGGGGGATCGAGGACGTCGCGCCCTGCATCGGCAACTTCAGCAAATCGATTAACAGTCCGACGCAGGAGAAAACAAGCAGGATGGCCAGATCGTCGGCACCGCCGCGGCCGGCACGTCTGCACCGCTCGAGCGAATTCGGATGGATGGACGTTGAGGCCATGTCGGGCTCCTCAAATCGTGGGAGCCGTCAGGCTAGACCCTTCTGAAAGACGGGGGTATTGCTAGAGATGAGCAGGCTCTCTTGCGAAATGCGGAAGGATCGGGCTTGGACCAGCTTGCGGCGATGGCGGCCTTTGTCCGCGCGGTCGAGACCGGCAGCCTGTCGGCGGCGGCGCGCGCGCTGCCGAGCTCGCTGACTTCGGTGAGCCGGCAGATCAGCGCGCTCGAGGAGCATTTCGGCACCCGCCTGTTGCTGCGCACCACCCGCCAGCTCGCGCTGACCGACGACGGGCGCATTCTCTACGAGCGCGCGAAATCGATCCTCGGCGAGGTCAGGGAGATTGAGGCGGCGCTGGCGCGCGACCCGCATCAGCCGTCGGGGCGGATCCGCGTCAGCTCGCCGAGCCTGATCGGACGGCTCGTGATCGCGCCGCTACTGGTCGCGTTTCTGCGCCGCTATCCGGCGCTGTCCGTCGACCTTCTTCTGGTCGACCGCGCCGTCGACATGGTCGAGGAGGATATCCATCTGGCAATACGCATCGGCCGCTTGCGCGACTCGCAGCTGATCGCGCGGAAGCTCACCGATCTGCAGATGATCGTGTGCGCGTCGCCGGACTATCTGGCCCGGCACGGCGTACCGCAGACCCCGGACGATCTTGCCGCTTATGACTGCCTGGTGTTTTCCGATTCGCCCGGCAGCGCGGAGTGGCGCTTTGCCGACGGCACCAAGACGGGTCGCAAAATCCGCATGTCCGGTCGGCTCTGGATGAATAGCCTCGACGCGCTGGTCAGTGCAGCGCGGGAGGGCGCCGGCATCGTCCGCGTGCCGTCCTGGCAAGTGCAGTCCGAGCTCGCCGACGGTCGCCTGGCGCGCCTGCTGATCGACCATGAGCCGGCACCGACGCCGCTGCATCTGATGCTTCAGCCGTCACGTCTCGCATCGCCTAAGATCAGGGCATTTGTCGATTATCTGGTGGAACAGTGGGGCAAAATCGATGCCTTGCGGACCCCGTTTGCGGGCAGCTGAGCGCGCCAATCGATCCACGAGCATCGAGATTCACTGTTTGGTTCGCTCGACCTTGCATCTGGTATACCACACTGCGGATCAACCAGAATTCGGCAAGTCTAACAATGAACTTCGGTTCGACCGAAGGCTATTTGGCCGTTGCGCGGGGTGATCCTAGTCCGTAAATAGAACTCCTCTACCGCGTTCCCCGATGGGCCGGCCGCGGTCCCTCACAACATAAAGCCCGCCGATGACCGCCAGGATCGAACGACCGCTTTCACCCCATTTGCAGACCTACCGGTGGACGCTGACGATGGCGCTGTCCATCGTCCACCGCGCCACGGGTTTGGCCCTCTATTTCGGCACTCTGCTGCTGGCCTGGTGGCTGATCGCCGCCGCCTCCGGCCCCTCGGCCTACGCCAACGTCCAGGCCTTCACCGGCAGCGCGATCGGCAAGCTGATCGTGTTCGGCTACACATGGGCGCTGATGCACCATCTGTGCAGCGGCATCCGGCATTTCGTCTGGGATCTCGGCTACGGCTTCAAGGCCAATGAGCGCGAAGCCCTGACCTGGGGCGCGCTGGTCGCCGGCATCGCACTGACCGTGCTGATCTGGATCATCGCTTACGCCGTGGGAGGTGGACGATGAGCGGCCCCTCTTCGATGCGCACGCCGCTGGAGCGCGTCCGCGGCCTCGGCTCCGCTCACACCGGCACGGGCGATTTCTGGCGCCAGCGCCTCACCGCGGTTGCGATGACACTGCTGATCGTTCCCGTGATCGTCGTGGTGATCACGCTGATCGGCCGCAACCATGCCGGCGCGGCGCAGATCCTCGGCTCGATCCCGATCGCCATCATCCTGCTGCTCTTCATCATCGCCAGCACCTGGCACATGAAGATCGGCATGCAGGTCGTGATCGAAGACTACATCCACAACGAGAAGCTGAAGATCGCCAGCGTGATGGCGAACAACTTCTTCTGCGTCGCGGTCGCATTGGCCTCGATCTACGCAATCCTCAAATTGTCGTCGGGAGTTTGATCCATGGCCGGTGAAGGAAACGGCAAGGCCACCAACGGTGGCCCGGCCACGAACGGCAAGGCCTACCCGATCCAGGACCACACCTACGACGTCGTCGTGGTCGGCGCCGGCGGCGCCGGCCTGCGCGCCGTGGTCGGCTGCTCGGAAGCCGGGCTGCGCACCGCCTGCATCACCAAGGTGTTCCCGACCCGCTCGCACACGGTGGCGGCGCAGGGCGGCATCTCGGCCTCACTCGGCAACATGCATCAGGACGACTGGCGCTGGCATATGTACGACACCGTGAAGGGGTCGGACTGGCTCGGCGACCAGGACGCGATCGAATACATGGTGCGCAACGCGCCCGATGCGGTCTACGAGCTCGAGCATTGGGGCGTTCCGTTCTCGCGCACCGAGGACGGCAAGATCTATCAGCGCCCGTTCGGCGGCATGACCATCGACTTCGGCAAGAGCCAGGCGCAGCGCACCTGCGCCGCCGCCGACCGCACCGGCCACGCCATGCTGCACACGATGTACGGCCAGTCGCTGCGCCACTCGGCCGAGTTCTTCATCGAGTTCTTCGCCATCGACCTGATCATGGACGACCAGGGCGTCTGCCGCGGCGTGATTGCACTCAAGCTCGATGACGGCACGCTGCACCGCTTCCGCGCCCAGACCACGATCCTGGCGACCGGCGGCTATGGTCGCGCCTATGCCTCCTGCACCTCGGCGCACACCTGCACCGGCGACGGCGGCGGCATGGTGCTGCGCGCCGGCCTGCCGCTGCAGGACATGGAGTTCGTCCAGTTCCACCCGACCGGCATCTACGGCTCGGGCTGTCTCGTCACCGAAGGCGCCCGCGGCGAGGGCGGCTATCTCGTCAATTCCGAGGGCGAGCGCTTCATGGAGCGCTATGCGCCGTCGGCCAAGGACCTCGCCTCGCGCGACGTCGTCTCGCGCGCGATGACGATCGAGATCCGCGAAGGCCGCGGCGTCGGCAAGAAGAAGGATCATATCTTCCTGCACCTCGATCACCTCGATCCGAAGGTGCTGCATGAGCGGCTGCCGGGCATCTCCGAATCGGCGAAGATCTTCGCCAATGTCGACGTCACCCGCGAGCCGATCCCGATCGTGCCGACCGTGCACTACAACATGGGCGGCATCGCCACGAACTATCACGCCGAGGTGCTGACCAAGCGCAACGGCGACGACAATTCGGTGGTGCCGGGCCTGATGGCGATCGGCGAAGCGGCCTGCGTCTCGGTGCATGGCGCCAACCGCCTCGGCTCCAACTCGCTGATCGATCTCGTGGTGTTCGGCCGCGCCGCCGCGCTGCGCCTTGCCGACAAGCTGACCGCGAACGCCAAGCAGCCGGAGCTGCCGAAGGATTCGTCCGACCTCGCGCTCGGCCGCCTCGATCATTTCCGCCATGCCTCCGGCGGCACGCCGACCGCGAAGCTGCGCGACAGCATGCAGCATGTGATGCAGAACAATTGCGCGGTGTTCCGCACCGGCGACGTGCTGCAGGAAGGCCAGAACCTGATCCACAAGGTCTATGGCGGCGTCGGCGACATCTCGGTGTCGGACCGCTCGCTGGTGTGGAATTCCGACCTGATCGAGACGCTGGAATTCGACAATCTGATCGTGCAGGCGGTCGTGACGATGGATTCGGCGGCCAACCGGACCGAAAGCCGCGGCGCGCATGCGCGCGAGGATTTCCCGGACCGCGACGACAAGAACTGGATGAAGCACACGCTGACCTGGATCGATCCGGCCGGCAAGACCGCGATCGAATATCGTCCGGTGCACAGCTACACGATGACCAATGACGTGCAGTACATCCCGCCGAAGGCGCGGGTCTACTGAGAACGAAGGCGAGCAAGCATGGTTGAATTCGCACTTCCGAAGAATTCGAAGATTTCCGGCGGCAAGACCTGGCCGAAGCCGGCCGGTGCCACCGAGACGCGCGAATTCCGGGTGTATCGCTGGAACCCCGACGACGGCAAGAATCCGAGCGTCGACACCTATTATGTCGACACCAATGATTGCGGTCCGATGGTGCTGGACGGCCTGATCTGGATCAAGAACCACATCGACCCGACGCTGACCTTCCGCCGCTCCTGCCGCGAAGGCGTCTGCGGCTCCTGCGCGATGAACATCGACGGCCAGAACACGCTGGCCTGCACCAAGTCGATGCACGACGTCGGCGCCGGCGGCGCGGTGAAGGTCAATCCGCTGCCGCACCAGCCGGTGGTGAAGGACCTGGTTCCCGACCTGACCAATTTCTACGCCCAATATGCCTCGATCGAGCCGTGGCTGAAGACCACGACGCCGACGCCGCAGAAGGAGTGGAGGCAGAGCCACGAGGACCGCGAGAAGCTCGACGGCCTCTACGAGTGCATCCTGTGCGCCTGCTGCTCGACCTCGTGCCCGAGCTACTGGTGGAACAGTGAGCGCTTCCTCGGCCCCGCCGCGCTGCTGCAGGCAAACCGCTGGGTCACCGACTCCCGCGACGAAGCGACCGGCGAGCGGCTCGACAATCTCGAGGATCCGTTCCGCCTCTATCGCTGCCACACCATCATGAACTGCGCCAAGGCGTGCCCGAAGGGCCTCAATCCCTCCGAAGCGATCGCCGAGCTCAAGCTCAAGCTGGTCGAACGCCAGATCTGATCCGACGCGGCCGCGGCTGGCGCTGGTATCAGCGACCAGCCGCCGCAGGCCGGATCAGGATATCGGCGCCGACCGCATCGACGCCGGATCGATCGAGGTCGAGTACGACATCGACGATGCTGTGATCGTCCGGATCCATCGTGACGGTGAAGCCGAGATCGCGGCACATCCCGATCATCGTGGTGTTCTCGGTCAGCACCTGGCCGGACAGGCGCTTCAAGCCCTCCGACCGCGCATAGTGGATCAGGAGCTGCATCAGCGCCCAGCCGAGCCCTTTGCCCTTGAGATCGGACTGCAGCAGGATCGCGTATTCGGCGTTCTCGTACAGCGAATCCGAGTGCAGCCGGACCGCACCCATCATCTCGCCGGTGTTCGGATCGAGCGCCACAAACGCCATCGCCCGCGCATAGTCGAGCTGGGTCAGGCGCGCGATGAAGGCGTGCGAGAATTCCTTCATCGCATGGAAGAAGCGCAGCCTGAGGTCTTCGGCGGTGACGCGCTTGAAGAACTCGCTGACCATCGGCTCATCCTCCGGCCGCATCGGACGCACCGTGACACGCGAGCCGTCGCGCAGCGCAAGCTCGCCCTCCCATTGCGACGGATACGGCCTGACCGCGAGCCGGGTGTGGCCGGCGAACAGCCGGGTGGGTTTGCGGATCGCGACCCGCGCATCGAGCGCGAGCACGCCGCTCTCGTCCGCCAGCATCGGGTTGATGTCGAGCTCGCCGACCTCGGGAATGTCGGCCGCCATCTGCGCCAGCTTGACGAGGGTGAGCGGCACCACATCGGCCGGGACCGCCGGCACATCGCCATAGCCGCCGAGCAGCCGCGAGACGCGGGTGCGCCCGATCAGCTCGTGGGCGAGATTCATGTCGAGCGGCGGCAGCGCCAGCGCCTTGTCGTTGATCACCTCGACCGCGGGGCCGCCACGCCCGAACACGATCACCGGACCGAAGGTCGGATCTTCGGCGAGGCCGAGGATCAGTTCGCGCGCCGCGCGCCGCACGATCATCGGCTGGATCGTCACGCCTTGCAGGACGGCATCGGGTCGGGCACTTCGTGCCCGCGCCATGACCGTCCGTGCAGCTTCAACGACGCTGTCTTTGGTGCGCAGGTCGAGGATCACGCCGCCGACGTCGGAGGCGTGCCGGATGTCGCGCGAGAACACCCTGACCACGATCGCATGTCCCTCTTCGAGAAACGGCGCCGCCTTCGCGGCGGCGTCCTCGGCGGTCTCGGCGACGAGCGTCGTCACGATCGGAATATGATAGGCCGCGAACAGCGCGACGATCTCGGCCGGATCGAGCCAGGCACGCCCCTCCGACAGCGCCTTCACGACGACGTGCCGCGCCGCCGCCGTCTCCGGCGTGAACACCGATGCGACACCAGGCGGGGTTGCGGCGAGCGCGGTCGAGGCCTCGCGATAGCGCACCAGATACATGAAGGCGCGCACCGCATCGTCTTCGGTCGGGAAATGCGGAATCCGCGCCGCCTCGAAGATCGCGCCGGTGCGTTCGTCGGCGCCGACCCAGGCCGCGAGCACCAGCGCGGCGACCGCACTCCGCTTCGTCCTGCGGTCGCGCACGCATTGCGCCACCGCCTCGGCAATCCCCTGGGCCGGCGCCACCGCGGTTTCCACATTCGCGACCAGCACCGCGTCGCTGTTGGCATCATCGAGCAGTGCGTTGAGCGCCACCACGTAGCGGTCGGCATCGGCATCGCCCGCGATGTCGACCGGATTGGCGTAGGACCAGCCCGGCGGCAGCACCTTGTCGAGCCGTTCGATGGTCTCCGCCGTCAGTGTCGCGGGAACGCCGCCGAGCTCGGCCAGCCGGTCGGTCGCGAGGATGCCGAGCCCGCCGCCATTGGTCAGGATGGCGAGCCGGTTGCCGCGCGGGATGAAGCCGCGGCCGAGCAGCTCGGCGCAATCGAACAGCTGGCGCAGGTCGTAGACGCGCAGCATGCCGGCGCGGCGGAATGCGGCGTCGTAGACCGCATCGGAGCCGGCCAGCGCGCCGGTGTGGGTCGCGGCGGCCTTGGCGCCCTGCGCCATCCGTCCCGACTTGACGATGACGACCGGCTTCAACCGCGCCGCGGCGCGCGCCGCCGACATGAACTTGCGCGCGTCCTTGACGGCTTCGAGATAGATCAGGATCGCGCTGGTGTGGTCGTCGAGCGCGAAATAATCCAGGAGGTCGGCGACATCGACGTCGAGCTGGTCGCCGATCGACGCGATGCCGGAGAAGCCGAGCCGCCGCTCCGCCGCCCATTCGATCATCGCCGACGCGACCGCGCCGGACTGCGTGATCAGGGCAACGTGCCCGTCGGACGGTTGATGCGAGGCGAAGCTCGCATTGAGCTTGGCGCGCGGCACCATGACGCCGAGGCAATTCGGCCCGATCAGGCGCATGCCATGCCGTCGCGCCGTCTGCCCCGCGGTCTCCGCGAGCGAGCCCGCGCCATGGCCAAGACCGGCCGACAGGATCGCCGCACCGGCAACGCCGGCCGAAGCTGCCTCCGCGACGATTTCGGGAACCGCCGCCGCCGGTGCGCTGATGACGACGAGATCCGGAACGAATGGCAGCGACTTCAGGTCGGGGACGGTCGGCGCACCATCGACGTCGGCATAGTTCCGATTGACGACGCCGACGCGGCCGGTGAAGCCGCTCGCCTTGATGTTCCTGAGCACCGCCGCGCCGAGCGACGACGGACGCGGGCTGCCGCCGACGATTGCGATGCTTCGAGGCGAAAATAGCCGCTCCAGGCCGTACGTCGACATTGCATGGTCTCGCAGGGAACACGCGGAGGCGCCCGCTTCATGCGCCCTCGACCAACTCTACTGCTTCGCTTGGCTGCATGCACCTATCGCAGTTTCGAGCCGAAATGATGAAACTGCGTTGCCGATCAACGCAGGCCGAGCGCCTGCGCGAGGTTGAAGGTCAGGAAGCTCGCGACATAGGCCAGCGCGAGCATGTAGATGAACGTCACCACCATCCACTTCGCGCCGCCGGTCTCGCGGCGGATCACCGCGAGAGTCGAGGCGCATTGCGGGGCGAAGATGTACCAGACCAGCAGCGACAGCGCGGTCGCCAGCGTCCATTTCTGCGCCAGCACCTGGCCGATCTGGTCCGCCGCCTCCTTGCCGCCCTCGATCGAATAGACGGTGCCGAGCGCCGCGACCGCAACCTCGCGCGCCGCCATGCCCGGGATCAGCGCCACCGCGATCTGCCAGTTGAAGCCGATCGGCCGCAGCAGCGGCTCGAGCGCATGGCCGATCATCGCGGCAAAGCTGTAATTGATCGCCGGCCCCTCGGCGCCGGCCGGCGCCTGCGGGAACGAGGCCAGGAACCAGATCAGCACCATCATCGAGAGGATCGTGGTGCCGGCCCGGTACAGGAACATCTTGGCGCGGGTGAACACGCCGATCGCGATGCTGCGCAGTCGCGGCATCTTGTAGTCGGGCAATTCCAGCATGAACGGCGCCGGCGCGTGATCGCGCCACAGGAAGAATTTCGCGATCGCCGAGACCGTCAGCGCGCTGGTGATGCCGGCGGCATAGAGGCCGAACATCACGAGCCCCTGCAGATTGACGAAACCCCACAGCGTGGTCGCCGGAACGAAGGCCGAGATGATCAGCGTGTAGACCGGAATGCGCGCCGAGCAGGTCATCAGCGGCGCGATCAGGATCGTGGTCAGGCGGTCGCGGCGATTGTCGATCACCCGCGTCGCCATGATGCCGGGAATCGCGCAGGCAAAACTCGACAACAGCGGAATAAAGGCGCGGCCATGCAGCCCGGCGCCGCCCATGATGCGGTCCATCAGGAACGCGGCGCGCGCCATGTAGCCGAAATCTTCCAGGAGCAGGATGAACAGGAAGATGATGATGATCTGCGGCAGGAACACGATCACGCTGCCGACGCCCGAGATCACGCCGTTCTGCAGGAAGCTCTGCAACAGGCTCCAGCTTTCCGGCAGCACGCCGTGGATCAGCTGCCCGAGCGCGGCGAAGCTGTCCGAGAGAAATTCCATCGCCGGCTGCGCCCAGGTGAACACCGCCTGGAACATCACGAACAGGATCACGGCCAGGATCACGAGACCCCAGACCGGATGCAGCACGACCGAATCGATCCGGTTGGTCAGCGTGTCGGGCTTGGTCGGCAGCGTCACCGCCGCGGCGATGATGCGGTCCGCCTCGCGCTGCGCGGCCTTGAGGTCGGCGATCGTCGGCGTCGTCCACTCGCTGGCCGCCGCCTCATGCGACCTTGCCAGGAATTCGTCGGTCCGCTTCAGGAGCTCGTCGATGCCGCCCTTGCGGACCGCGACCGAGGTCACGATCGGTAGCCCCAGCTCCTGCGACATCCGATCGATGTCGATCGTGACACCGCGGCGCCGGGCGATATCGATCATGTTGAGCACGAGCATCATCGGCCGGCCGACGCGCTTCAGCTCGAGCACCAGCCGCAAGGTCAGCCGCAGATTGGTGGCGTCCGCGACGCAGAGCACGAGATCGGGCACCGCCTCGCCGTCGAAGCGGCCCAGCACGATGTCGCGGGTGATCTCCTCGTCCGGGCTGCGGCCGCGCAACGAATAGGTGCCGGGCAGGTCGAGCACGGTCACGCTGCGGCCCTCGGGCGTGACGAAGCCGCCGGACTTGCGCTCGACTGTGACGCCCGGGTAGTTGGCGACCTTCTGACGGCTGCCGGTCAGGCTGTTGAACAGCGACGTCTTTCCGGTGTTCGGCGCGCCGACCAGCGCCAGGCGCAGGGATGCAGTGGTCATTCGACGATCACAGCCATGGCTTCGCTCCGGCGCAGCGCGATCGTGATGTTGTCGACGCGCACCGCGATCGGGTCCTTCCGGATCGTGCCTTCATGCAGGATTTCCACGCGCGCGCCCTCGACAAATCCCATCTCGACCAGGCGCTGCTCCAGCTCCTGCGGAGACAGCGATGAGCCCGTCACGAGCGCATCGAGCCTGATGATCTTTCCGACAAAACCGCGATCCGCATGTCCGAGCCGGACGTCCTGCAAATTATCCCGGGAGCTGTTTGGATCGCCTGTCATGCGGCCTGTTTTTCAGCAGGTAGTCACAGGGTCAAGCGTTTGCCCGTGAGAGGTTTTAGAACTCCTAAAAACAGCGCCCGGAAGCGCCATCCAGGCCGATTTTCCGCTTGACTGCCGGCGAGGCGCTAACGAGGTCGTGATGCCACCGCGCCGCAGCCGCCCCGCGCGGCCCGGACGTGAGCCGGCTGCGAATTGATCGATCCGGGTTGGTCTCCGGTAACCTTGACCGATCGCGGGATGGCGAACGAGCGTCCGCGCCGCGCCCGGCGGCGCCGTTTCGCTTCCTCCCGCGCAACAGTTTGCGTTATGGTTCGCGCGGAGCCGGAGCGCCCGTGCAGACCGCACAACGCAATTCGCTGAGACTGCTGCAATGGATGATGGCCGCCGCGCTGGCCCTTCCGCTGGCGCTGTTCGTTTTTGCCTCCGCAATGTCCTGGATCTCGACCAGCGAGGCCGCCGACCAGGAGATCCAGCGCACGCTCGATGTCGCCCATGAGCACGCGCTGAAGGTGTTCGAGACCATCGATCGCGGCCTGGCCGAGGTCACCGAGGTCGTCCGCGGCATGGGTGATGCCGATATCGGCGCGCGCGAGAAGAGCCTGCACGAGCGGCTGCGGCAGGTCGCCATGGCGCTTCCCCAGGTGAAATCGGTCTGGGTGTTCGACGCCAACGGCCGCGCCCTCGTCAACAGCCTGGTGCAGCCGGCCCCCGACGTCGACTTCTCGGACCGGGATTACTTCCGGATTCATGCCCAGGGCGACATCGGCACCTATATCGGCGAGGTGCTGACGCCGCGGCCGCCCTATCTGGGCTCGCGGTTCTTCAGCGTCGGCCGGCGCCGCAACGGCGACGACGGCAGCTTTGCCGGCGTGATCCAGGCCTCCGTGCTTCCGGAATATTTCGAGAATTTCTACGCCAGGATCGGCCGCGAGCCCGGCAGCTTCCTGGCGCTGATCCGGACCGACGGCGCCGTGCTGGCGCACTTCCCTGCCGTCAACCGCGACGTCCGGTTCGAGCCGAGCGGCCCGCTCGGGCGGCAGATCGTCGCCAATCCCGAGGCCGGGACGATGACGATCCATTCCCCTGCCGACGGCATCGAGCGGCGCATGCGCTACCAGCGGCTGGCGGGATACCCGGTCTATGTCAGTGCCGGCCTCGAAACCTCGGCGATCCAGTCGCGCTGGATGTCGACCATGGCCCAGCACCTGATCTTCGGGATCCCGGCCACCGCCCTGCTGTTCGGCCTGCTCGCGCTCGCCTTCCGGCGAACCCAGCGCCTGCAGGAGGAGGCCAACCGGCGCATCGAGGCCGAGGAGGCGTTGCGGCACGGCCAGCGGCTCGAGGCACTCGGGCAGCTCACCGGCGGCGTCGCGCACGACTTCAACAACCTGCTTACCGTGATCCGCGCGTCGGTCGACATGTTGCGGCGGCCGGACCTGCCGGAGCCGCGGCGGCAGCGCTACATCGATGCGATCTCCAACACCGTGAACCGTGCCGCCAAGCTGACCAACCAGCTGCTTGCATTCGCGCGACGGCAAACCCTCAAGCCCGAAGTGTTCGACGCCTGCCAGAATGTCCGCACCCTGAGCGAGATGATCGCAACCCTGATCGGCGCGCGCATCGAGATCACGGCGCAGGTGCCGGACGAGACCTGCCTCGTCAACGCCGATGCCGGCCAGTTCGAGACCGCCATCATCAACATGGCGGTGAACGCGCGCGACGCCATGGACGGCGTCGGCCGGCTCACGATCGCGGTCCGCGCCGTGGACAGGCTGCCGTCCGCGACCGGCACGCCGCCGAACTCGCCCGGCCATGTCGCGGTGTCGGTGACCGACACCGGCGTCGGAATTCCGCAGGAGCTGTTCGGCCGCATCTTCGAGCCGTTTTACACCACCAAGGAGGTCGGTCACGGCACCGGCCTCGGCCTGTCCCAGGTGTTCGGCTTCGCCAAGCAGTCCGGCGGCGAGGTGACCGTCATCAGCGAAGTCGGCAAGGGTGCGACATTCACGCTGTACCTGCCGCGCGTCGTCGGCGGGCATGGCGCGCGGGCGCAGCGCACCGAGGACGCGCCCTCGGTCGATCGGACCGGCGCATCGGTCCTGATCGTCGAGGACAATGCCGAAGTCGGAAAGTTTGCCGCCGACACGCTGACCCAGCTCGGCTGCACCTGCGTGCTGGTGGACAACGCCACCCACGCGCTGGAGGAGCTGGCCGTCGATGCTGACCGGTTCGACCTGGTGTTCACCGATGTCGTGATGCCCGGCATGAGCGGCATCGAGCTTGCGGAAGAGATCCGCCGGCAGCGGCTCGATCTGCCGATCGTGCTCGCCTCCGGCTACAGCCAGGTGCTGTCGCAACAGGGCAGCGGCGGCTTTGAGCTGCTGCAGAAGCCGTATTCGGCCGAGCAGCTCGCGCGCGTGCTGCACAAAGCGACCCGGTCGCGCCGGCTGAGGCGCGACCAGGCGCCGGCGGAGTGAGGGTGATTGCGTGGCAGATCTCAAGCACGCTGTCGTCCTGGCGAACGCCAGGACGACAGTGAGGATGAGTCGCAATTCAAGATGTCACACCGCGCGGTGTCATCACCCGCGCATGCGGGTGATCCAGTATTCCAGAGGCGCCAGCGCTTGAGCCGAGAGGCCGCGGCGTACTGGATCGCCCGGTCGAGCCGGGCGATGACACCGAAGAATATAGCACACCGCTCCTTCCACTCGTCGTCCCGGCGAAAGCCGGGACCCATACGCCGCGGCGGATGTTGTAGCAGGTACTTGTCATTGCAATACGCGCAGCTGACCACCGGTCCCAGTGCGGAACCGGGTAATTTGCCTGGCGTTATCGTGCCATGGGCAAAGCTGAGGCAAAATCCCAATCGTCGGACAGGCCGTCGTCGGCCAAGACCGCATCGCCTGCGAAAGCGAGCGCAAAGGCGGCCGATCAAGAGCGCAAGGATCCCGCAGCAAACGAAGCGGACGACAAATCGGAATTCGTCGAGGTGATCGCCGAAGGCGGCGACCATGTCGAACCGCCGCCGCCGGAAATCGTCGAACCCGATCCCGAGCTGTCGGCCGAAGAGGCCGAGCAGGCGCGCAAGGACTATTTGCTGACGCGGTTCTGGATCAGCGCGCGCGGCTATTGGGGCCGGAGCGGCGACCGGCTGGCATGGCTGTTCACGATCGGCCTGCTGCTCCTGATCGTCGCCAACGTCGCCGTGCAGTACGGCATCAATGTCTGGAATCGCGCGATCTTCGATGCGATCGAAAAGCGCGATTCGGCGAGTGTCTTCCACCTGACCACCATCTTCTTTCCGCTCGCGATCGGCAGCGTGCTGCTGGGCGTTGCACAGGTGTTCGGCCGCATGGGCATCCAGCGGCGCTGGCGCGCCTGGCTGACCAACGCCGTCGTCTCGCGCTGGCTGACGAACGGCCGCTACTACCAGCTCAACCTCGTCGACGGCGATCACAAGAATCCGGAGTACCGGATCGCGGAGGATCTGCGGATCGCGACCGATTCTCCGGTCGACTTCATCGCCGGCGTGACGTCGGCGCTGCTCTCGGCCGTCACCTTCATCGTCGTGCTCTGGACCATCGGCGGCGCGCTGACGGTGACGCTCGGCGGCTCGTCGATCAGCATCCCGGGCTTCCTGGTGATTGCCGCGATCATCTATGCGGCGATCGCGTCGGGCTCGATCACGGCGATCGGCCGCAGCTTCGTGCAGATCTCCGAGGACAAGAACCAGGCGGAAGCGGAATTCCGCTACATCCTGACCCGCGTGCGCGAGAATGGCGAAAGCATCGCGCTGCTCGGCGGCGAAACCGAGGAGCGCGACGGCATCGACAAGACGTTCTCGGACGTGTTGCGGCAATGGGCGCGGCTCGCCGGGCAGCACATGCGGACGACGCTGGTGTCGCAGGGATCGAATCTCATTGCGCCGGTGGTACCCTTGCTGCTGTGCGCGCCAAAATTCCTCGACGGCAGCATGTCGCTCGGCCAGGTGATGCAGGCGGCCTCGGCCTTCACCATCGTGCAGACGGCGTTCGGCTGGCTGGTCGACAACTATCCGCGGCTCGCCGACTGGAACGCCTGCGCACGGCGCATCGCCTCGCTGATGATGTCGCTTGACGGGCTCGAACGCGCCGAGACCGGCGACGGCTTCGGCCGCATCGAGCGCGGCGAGACCGCGGGCGAGGCCATGCTGAGCCTCAACGATCTCTCCGTCACGCTGGACGACGGCACCGCCGTAGTCGGCGAGACCGAAGTGGTGATCGAACCGGGGGAGCGGCTATTGGTCGCCGGCGAATCCGGCACCGGCAAGAGCACGCTGGTGCGCGCCATCGCCGGCCTGTGGCCGTGGGGCGGCGGCAGTGTCGGCCTGCACGCGGATCGCCGACTGTTCATGCTGCCGCAAAAGCCCTACGTGCCCTCGGGCACGCTGCGGCGCGCGGTGGCCTATCCCGGCGCGGCGGAAGACTGGACCATCGATGAGATCAGCCGTGCCCTGCACAAGGTCGGCCTCGACCATCTCAAGGACAAGATCGAGGAGGACGCGCCGTGGGACCAGACCCTGTCCGGCGGCGAGAAACAGCGGCTCGCCTTTGCCCGCCTGCTGTTGCACGCCCCCGACATCGTCGTGCTCGACGAGGCGACGTCCGCGCTCGACGAGAAGAGCCAGGACAAGATGATGGAAATGGTGACGACGGAACTGCCGAAGGCGACCATCGTCAGCGTCGCCCATCGCGTCGAGCTCGAAGCGTTCCATAGCCGCAAGATCGTGCTGGAGCGCCGCAAGGGCGGCGCCAAGCTGGTCAGCGACGTCGATCTGATCCCGCGCAAGGGCAAGCGAAGGCTGCTCGGCCGCTTCCTGCGGCAACGGCAGGCAGCGGGCAAGGCGGCGTAACGGGCGTTGGCGCTGCCGGCAAAACCGGCTATGCATGCCGCGCTTTTGACGAGGCCATGCGTGATCCCCAGCAACGACATATCGCCGGCGCCGTTCGGCGCCTTCGCGCCCAATGCGGCGCAGGCCGCCATCATCCGCCTGGCGCATGGCTCAGGACTGAAGCGCGGCGCGTTCCGGCCCTGGCTGTCGAAGCTGGTCAATCTGTTCGGCGCGGGTCCGCTGGACGTGACTTATCAGGGCGCATCGTTCCGCTTCTATCATCAGGCGAGCGCGACCGAGCGCGGCGCGCTGTTCAATCCCGATTACAACCTTGAAGAACTCGCCTTCCTGCGGGCGCATGTCGGCACGGATGGCACCTTCGTCGATCTCGGCGCCAATGTCGGCACCTATGCGCTGGCGGTGGCGCGCGATGTCGGGCCCGGCGGCAAGGTGATCGCGATCGAGCCGCATCCGGTGACGCATGCGCGGCTCAGATTCAACACCCAGGCCTCCGGCTTTCCGCAGGTGCGCCTGGTTGCGGCGGCCGCTGGCCCGACCGATGGCGAACTGATGATCGAGACCGACGGCGATAATCTCGGCGCCAGCCACATCGTCACCGGCACGCCCACCGGCAAGGCGTTCAAGGTGCCGTCGCTGCGGCTGCAACGCATCCTCGACGAAGCCGGCGCGAGCAAGGTCGACGCGCTCAAGATCGACGTCGAGGGTTTCGAGGACCGCGTGCTGATCGGCTTCTTCCGCGACGCGCCGCAGTCACTGTGGCCCGGCGCGGTGGTGATCGAGCATCTGTCGAAGGACGAATGGACCGACGACTGCATTGCGGACATGCACGCGCGCGGTTACGTCGAGCAGGGCCGGACGCGGAGCAACACGCTGCTGGTACGTGGTTGAGACGTGGCCACGGCCGAGATCTGCTCCCTCTCCCGCTTGCGGGGGAGGGCCGGGGT
>NZ_JBXEJO010000056.1:0-60602 GCF_056837965.1 Bradyrhizobium ferriligni | reverse complement strand
ACCCTGGCCCTCCCCCGCAAGCGGGAAAGGGAACGGTGGGAGCTCAGCAAGCGGACGGGAGGTCTAGCCGCCCTTGCCGTCGTCGTCCTTCTTCTTCTCGGCAGCGGCGGCGTTGGAGGTATCGTCCGGCAGGCCGTTGTCGATCTTGGCCTGGATCTTCGGCAGCTCTTCCGGCTCGGGCTTGAGGTCGCGGGCATGCGCCCACTGGAACTTGGCTTCCAGGGTGCGGCCGACGCGCCAGTAGGCGTCGCCGAGATGGTCGTTGATGGTCGGATCTTCCGGCTTCAGATCGATCGCGCGCTCGAGGTTCTTCACCGCCTCCTCGTAATTGCCGATCCGGTAATAGGCCCAGCCAAGCGAGTCGACGATGTAGCCGTCGTCAGGACGCTGATCGACGGCACGCTTGATCATCTTCATGCCTTCGTCGAGGTTGATGCCCTGGTCGATCCAGGAATAGCCGAGATAGTTCAGCACATGCGGCTGCTCGGGCTGCAGCTCGAGCGCCTTGCGCATGTCGGCCTCGGCCTTGTTCCACTGCTTGGAGCGCTCCTCGCAGATGCCCCGATAGTAATAGGTGACCCAGGCATTCTTGTCGCCGCCGGCCGGCAGCGCGTCGATCGCCTGCGAATAGGTGGTGGCGCAGTCGGCGAACTTCTTGCGGCCGCGCTCGATATTGCCGAGCGCCAGGATCGCCTCGATGTCCTTCGGCTGATCCGATGTGACTTCCTTGAGGATCTTGATCGCCTCGTCGCTGCGGTCGGCGGCGTCGAGATTGGTCGCGAGCTGGATCTGCGCGTTGCGCTTCAGCGGCGAGGACGCCGGCATCCGCTCGTAGACCTTGATCGCCATCTGCGGCTTCTTCACCGATTCATAGAGATCGGCGAGCGACAGCAGCGCCAGCGGATGGTTGGGCTGCAGATAGAGCGCGAGCTGCAGATAGACCAGCGCGAGGTCCTCGCCGCCGCGGCGCGTCAGCGTCGCGCCGATGCCGTACAGCGCCTCGGCCGCGCCGGCCTGCGGCGACTCGACCAGCGGCGGCAGCTTCTTGCCGGCCTTGGTCTCCTTGATGCCTTCCAGCACCAGCGGGTGACGCGGCAGCTTCTTGTCGAAGGCCTCGTACATCGCGGTCGCGGCGGCCGCGTCCTTGTTGCGCGAGGTCCAGCGCGCATATTCGTCGACCGTGCGCAGCATCGAATCGTCGAGCTTGTAGACCTTCTCGAAGCGGGCGCCCGCGTCCTTCTCCTTGCCGGAGAGCTCGTAGATCATGCCGGCATGCAGGTCCTTGAAGATCGGGTACCATTCCGGGCCGGTCAGCTTGTCGATCGAGGCAACCGCGGCCTTGCTGTCGCCGGCGCCATAGGCGGCCCAGGCCGACAGCAGCGTCGCGACGAGATCGGTGATCGGGCCGCGCACCGACTGGTTGATGTTGGACTGCGCGGCGGCATATTTCTTCAGCTTGAGATCGCGCACGCCGACGACCAGGCGCGCGACGCGATTAGCCTTGTCCTGGGTCAGGATGCGGTCGGCAAGCTTGACCGCCTCCTCGATGTCGCCGTCGGCGAGCGAGGAGATGAAGGCGCGGTCGAGCAGCTCGGAATTCTTCGGGTCGGTGCGCAGCGCCGAGCGGTAGAACGCCGCGGCCGAGGTCGCATCGCGCTCGACGCTGGCGTGGCGAGCGGCGAGATAGCTGCCGGCCGTGGTCAGCGACTTCAGGTCGTTCTTGGACGGGAATTGCGCGGTATTGTCGGTCGGATGGTCCGGCGTTTGCGCTGCAAGCTGCGCAGGCACGGCAAGCGCCGCGGCAGCGAGAACGGCAATCGTCAGGCGGTGGAATCGGGTGGACAGCATCACGGTCGCCTTGCTCCAGGGATTTACGCCAAGATGGATTTTATGGCCAAGATCTTGCGATCAGTCTCAAAATGCGAACCCAAGCGGCGGCATCACGGCGGGGGACAATGCCGCTTTTGGCGCTTATCCGCAAGGATCGCCCAAAGGCAATCCATGACGAATCAATTGGCAGATTAGGCCTTTAGGCCCGCCGATCCAGCCAGCCCCCGCAAGACGCTTCCACTATGGCGGTATCGTGACC
This sequence comes from Bradyrhizobium ferriligni, assembly GCF_056837965.1. Classification (NCBI taxonomy): domain Bacteria; kingdom Pseudomonadati; phylum Pseudomonadota; class Alphaproteobacteria; order Hyphomicrobiales; family Nitrobacteraceae; genus Bradyrhizobium; species Bradyrhizobium ferriligni. Next base: position 58,513 of record NZ_JBXEJO010000056.1, on the reverse strand, counting down.
GGGCCGGGCATATTCGCGCGCGGACGCAAAAAGCGCCCCGGGAGGCTCGCCACGCGGCCAGTTCCACCTCTCCCCTTGTGGGCGAGGTCGGAATTCAAGCGAAAGCTTGAATTCCAGGTGAGGGATTGAGGTCTATCCGTCGATCGAAGTCCCTCGATGGACCGGTCCCCTCACCCGGATTGCACCTGTCGATGCAATCCGGCCTCTCCCACAAGGGGAGAGGCGCAGCGCAGGTTGCGGCAACTCGCGCGGCCGCCTCACGCAAATGTGGTCGGCCGCCTCGAGCCCACCCTCGCCTTACATCGCCTCGTAGTTCGGACCGCCGCCGCCCTCCGGCGGAACCCAGGTGATGTTGCCGTTGGGGTCCTTCACGTCGCAGGTTTTGCAGTGGACGCAGTTCTGGGCGTTGATCTGGAAGCGCGGGCCTGACGACTCCTCGACCCATTCATAAACGCCGGCCGGGCAATAGCGGTTGGAGGGGCCGGCGAACACGTCGTGCTCCGAGGTCTTCTGCAGATTGAGGTCGGCGACCTTGAGATGGACCGGCTGGTCCTCCTCATGGTTGGTGTTGGACAGGAACACCGACGACAGCTTGTCGAACGAGATCTTGCCGTCCGGCTTCGGATAGGCAATCGGCTGGTGCTGCTTGGACGGATCGAGCGTCTTGCGGTCCGGCTTGGCGTGCGACTGGGTGCCGAACAGCGAGAAGCCGAGCGTGTTGCACCACATGTCGAAGCCGGAGAGCGCCATTCCGAGCAGGTTGCCGAACTTCGACAGCAACGGCTTGGCATTGCGGACCTTGAACAGGTCCTTGCCGATCGCCGACGAACGCCAGGCGTTCTCGTATTCGACCAACTCGTCATTGGCGCGGCCGGCGCCGAGCGCGGCCGCGACATGCTCGGCGGCGAGCATGCCGGAGCCCATCGCATTGTGGACGCCCTTGATGCGCGGCACGTTGACGAAGCCCGCCGCGCAACCGATCAGCGCGCCGCCCGGGAACGAGAGCCGCGGCACCGACTGGTAGCCGCCCTCGGTGATGGCGCGCGCGCCATAGGCGAGCCGCTTGCCGCCCTCGAACAGCTCGCGGACGTCGGGATGGGTCTTGAAGCGCTGGAATTCGTCGAACGGCGACAGATACGGATCGTTGTAGTTCAGATGCACTACGAAGCCGACCGCGACGCGGTTGTCGTCGTAGTGATAGAGGAACGAGCCGCCGCCGGTCTTGTCGTTCAGCGGCCATCCGAGTGTGTGCTGAACCCGACCCTTCTTGTGCTTCGCCGGGTCGATCTGCCAGACCTCCTTGAGGCCGATGCCGAACTTCGGCGGCTCGGAGTTGGCATCGAGATTGAACTTCGCGATCAGCTGCTTGGACAGCGAGCCGCGTGCGCCTTCGGCGAACAGCGTGTACTTGCCGAGCAGCTCCATACCGCGGGTGTAGGAATCCTTGTGGCTGCCGTCCCTGGCGATGCCCATGTCGCCGGTGGCGATGCCGCGCACCGCGCCCTTGTCGTCATAGAGCACCTCAGTGGCGGCGAAGCCCGGATAGATCTCGACGCCGAGCGCTTCCGCCTTCGGTGCCAGCCAGCGGCAGACATTGCCGAGCGAGCCGATGTAGCAGTGATGATTGTTCATCAGCGGCGGCATGATGAAGTTCGGCAGGCGGAACCAGCCTTGCGACGTCGTCCAGTAGAAGCGATCGTCCTTGACCTGTGTCTTCAGCGGACAATCGGCGTCCTCGCGCCAATCGGGCACGAGCTTGTCGAGGCCGGCCGGATCGATCACCGCACCCGACAGGATGTGCGCGCCGACCTCGGAGCCCTTCTCCACCACGACGATCGAGAGCTCCGGATTGAGCTGCTTCAGCCGGATCGCGGCCGACAGGCCCGACGGGCCGGCGCCGATGACGACGACGTCAAATTCCATAGACTCGCGCGGAGGAAGGTCTTCAGCACTCATGATCTTTGATCTCAGCCCATTGAGAACGCTTCTAAGCTTTTCAGAGGTCGTTGTTTCCGATTTTTAGCGGAAGGACAACCATGGAATTGCGCTTGGCGAGGTTTCGCGCGGCCGCGACGCCACAGGAGCATAATCTTTTCCAAAAACCAGCCTCCACTTTTCCCGTTCATGCTAAAATTACACCCATGATGGCCCTGCCGCCCGAGCCCACCCCTACACTGCAGCAATTGCTTGCCTTTTACCTCGAGGCCGGGGTCGATTGCGCGCTTGGCGATGCGCCGATCAACCGGCTCGAGGAGCCCGAGCCAGTTCCCGCCCCTGCCGCGCCGCGTCCATCAGTTGCGCTCAATCCGCTGCGGCCGACGCCGATGCCGTCAGTTCCGCGCAGCGAAATCACCGTGGCGCCGGATGCCGCGATCGCCTCCGCGCGCGAGGCTGCGCGGACCGCGCCGACGCTTGAAGCCCTGCGCACGCTGATGGAGAATTTCGACGGCTGCGCGCTGAAGCACACCGCGACCAAGCTGGTGTTCGCCGACGGCAACCCGCAGGCGCGCGTGATGTTCGTCGGCGAGGCGCCCGGCCGCGACGAGGACATCGAGGGCCTGCCGTTCGTCGGCCGCTCCGGCAAGCTGCTCGACCGCATGATCGCCGCGATCGGGCTCGACCGCAGCAAGGCCTATATCGCCAACGTGATCCCGTGGCGGCCGCCCGGCAACCGCACGCCGACGCCGCAGGAGACGCAGGTGTGCCTGCCCTTCATTCAGCGCCATATCGAACTCGTAAATCCCGACGTGCTGGTGACGCTCGGCAATCCCTCGACGCAGGCGCTGCTCGGCACGCGCGAGGGCATCATGCGCACGCGCGGCAAATGGATCGACTACGACACCGGCACCCGCACGATCCGCGCCGTCGCCACCTTCCATCCGGCCTATCTGCTGCGCTCGCCGTCGTACAAGCGGCTGTCGTGGCAGGATCTCCGCGCGATCGCAAAGGTGCTGCAAGCGGGGACGGCGTAGCTTCGTAGGATGGGTAGAGCGCAGCGAAACCCATCATTGCGCGCCGCGGATACGAGTTGGGTTCCGCGAAGTTTATTATCGGGCCGCGCTTTGCGCGGACCCGCTGGCTCTACCCATCCTACGCAGCCGCTTCCGATCGGACTTGCGTCAACCCGTAATGCTTCGCCAGGAGACAGGCGATCCATTCGCGCTCAACCCCGCTTGCATTCGGTGCGATGTCTATCCGATCGGCACCGACGTCAATTGTCAAACGCCATTGGCCAACGACGTTCCCACGCAAGCGAAGGGACTGAAGTTGCTGGCGGTCAAGATCGACATGTACCTGCTTGGGGAAGCTGATAGCCCTGCCTTTCAGCAGCAGCGGAACCAGGCCGGAGTCATAGCCAACGCTATCACGGTCCAGCGTAAGCGTTTCCGGTACCGCGCCGCGGCGGCGGAGCAGGCGATAAACTACGCAAGCAGTGAGTGCCAGGCCGGGCGTCCATAGTCCCATCCAAATCACGAGGGACACGTTTCCCTGTCCGGATAGAACCATTGAAGCTGTATGGATCAAGGCGATCGCCCCGAAGAAGAGAAGGAATACCATGAGAAGCCCCACCAAGAGGGCCATCGGATTGTCCGGCTGGGGGATGACAATTACTGGGGCGGAGCCTTCCGTGACGACGGAAATTTTTGAGCCTGCAGGCGGATTGAAGTCCATTTTGTGCCTCGCCCAGTCGCAGGACGGGTAGTCGATCGTAGGGTGGCTAGAGCGGCCCCAGATTTCGCTGCGCTTCATCCGGGCTACGGCTCCACGTCAAATCACGTCCCCTTCGGCCGCACGATCGCCCAGCCGATCCGCAGCACCGGCTGCCGTCCGTTGACCAGCCGGTCGAACGAACGCGGCACTTCCGGCACGAGGCCGGGGAAGCGCTGCGCGATGTCGGGCGGCGGCGTGCCGGCGGTGTCCTGTGCGCGCCACACCACGACGCCGCCGGTCTCGTTGAATTTTGCGACCGACAGCCACGGCGTCCGCTGCGGCGTGGCGTCGAGCAAGAGATGGGGGCGGCGGCGGTTCATCGCAATCAGGCTGGCAAGTTCGGGATCGCCCGCCACCGCGCGCAGGCGCTGGTTGGTGCGGCGCTCATAGCTGTCATCGAAGAAGCGGCCCAACGCGGCTGCCGGCAGCGAGGTGGACGCTTCCGTGGTGCTGGTCCAGGGCAGGAACAGCGTCGCCGCCAGCGCCAGCGCGGCGGGCGCCGCGACCGCCAGGGCCCAGACCGAACGCAGCAGCCGCTGCCGCCTGAGCGGAATCATATCGCCGGTCGCGACGACGACGGCGAGCCCGGACATCAACAGCGCCACGCCGGCGCCGCCGAACGCGCGATCGAGATTGAACAGCCCGGAGACGAAGCTGCTCGCGATCGCCGGCGCGAACGCGAAGAAATACACGAATTGCCGCGCCAGCGGACTGACCGGCGGACGGTAGATGATCGGGGCATCCTCAGTCTTGCCGGCGAACCAGCGCGAATTGAAGATCGCCAGCAGCGCGATCGCGGCGGTCGCCACGACCAGCCCGCCGAGCACCACGCCCCAGCGCAGCGCGCGCGCCTTGAGATCGGCGAGTGCAGGCAAGGCCGGCAGCGCCAGCACGTCGGCGCGGAGCAGCCAGATCAGGTAGGGCAGCGCCAGCACGATGATGACCAGCAGCGCGTAGATCGGATCGACCGATTTGAGCATGCGCCGCCCGCGCTCGGTTGCGAGCGCAAAGCCCGTCACGAGCAGGATCATGCCGATCGCCGCCGGCGTCGTCAGCAGCAGCAGGCCGCAATCGATCGACCAGGCGAACCAGGCGCTGCGCCGGTTCTGCCCGATCAATTGCCAGGAATGCAGCAGCAGCAGCGCCCAGAGCGGGCGCGCCAGGATCAGCGGGCCGAACTCGACGCTTGGCGAGGAGAACACCACCACCGTCATCGACAGCAGCACCGCCAGCACGCCCTGCGGGCCGCCGACGATGGCGCGCGCCAGGGCGTAGAAGGCGATGAAGGTGACGATTTCGCAGACCTGCGCCAGGAGATAGACGCCGAACACGTGATTGCCGACGGCGCGGAAGGCGATGTCGGCGAGCCAGAACGCGAGCGGCGGCCCCATGTCGGTGCCGACCTGATATTCGCGGCCGAAGGCGAGGATGGCGGCGAGGTTGCCGGGCGGGCTGCCGTAGAAGATGGCCGGCAGGAACAGCCAGATCGCGGCCTGCGCCAGCACCACGATCCAGACCACGAGGCGCGGCCGGGCGCGGATCAGTTCGACAACCAGGGAGGTAAACCGCATGAAACGCCTGAAATGCCCCAGCCACCCCTATCAAGCGGCGCCATCTGATCCCGAGGGTTTTTGATAAACGGCGGCGGCGGTGGAGGCAACGGTGTCGCGCCAGACTGCACTGTAAAGTCAGTCTCCGCTGTCATCCCCCCGCTTCCGCTGTCATCACCCGCGAAAGCGGGTGATCCAGTACGCCGCGGCCTCTCGATCAAAAACGACTGCCTCTGGAATACTGGATCGCCCGCTTTCGCGGGCGATGACGGCGTTGCGTGGTTGGAGACGGTGCGCTTACGCCGCTTCGGATGCCGCGGCTTCGCTTTCCGCGTCGATCGTGAACAGATCCGGCTCCGCCGGGACGGGGAAATGCTTCAGCCGTGCGGCGACGACGGGCGCGAAGAAGGTGCGGTGATGGCTGCTGGGGCCGAGCCGGTCGAGCGCCTCGAGGTGCTCGGGGACCGCATAGCCCTTGTGCTGCTCGAAGCCGTAGCCGGGACAATCCAGCGCCAGCGCGCACATCAGGCGATCGCGCGTCACCTTGGCGATGATCGAGGCCGCCGCGATCGAGGCCACGATGCCGTCGCCGCCGATCACGGCGTCGCAGTCGCAGGGCGTGGCGAGCTTGTCGCGGCCGTCGACGAAGACGTGCTTCGGCATTTCCGGCAGCGCGTGCACGGCGCGCGCGAGCGCCCACAGCGAGGCGCGCAGGATGTTGTCGCGATCGATCCGCGCCCGCGACGCCACCGCGACCGAGAACGCCGATGTGGCGCAGATCTCCTCGAACAGTTCCTCGCGGCGCTCGACGGTCAGCCGCTTCGAATCATCGAGGCCCTTGGGAATCCGATTTGGGTCCAGCACCACGGCGGCGGCGACCACGGGACCCGCCAGCGGCCCGCGCCCGGCCTCGTCGCAGCCGGCGACCGGCCAGACGCCGCGCTTGATCAGCGCGCGCTCGCGCCGAAAGCTCGGCCGCGTCACCACGATGACGCGCTTGTCCGGCCCGGCCGGTTTCTTCTTCGACGCGATCTTAGACGTGCTGTTGGACTTGTCCCGAATCATGCGGGGATCGTGATCAAGCCCGGCCCGCGGCGCAACCTGGAACCTGGCGCCCTTCCCCGTTATTCAATTCGCCGCTTTAATCGGGATCGGCGCTCTAATCGGGAATTGACACCCGGCGGTCGTCGCGAACCTCAAAGCCCGGCGCGCGTACCACTTCCCAGGCGTGGCCGTCGGGATCGCCGAAATAACCGCAATAGCCGCCATAGCTGGTGGGCTGCGCGGGCTTCAGCAGCCTGGCGCCCTTCGACAGCGCGAACGCCATCACACGATCGACCTCGGCGTCGTCGTTGCAGTTCCAGGCGATCGCGACGCCGCGGAACGCCGACGGCCGCGGCTGATCCGGCAGCCCGGCATCGGCGGCGAGCAGATGCCACGGGAACAGGCCGAGCACGGTGCCGCCGGTCTCGAAGAAGGCAACCTCCTCGCCGGTCGCGCGCATCTTCCTGGTGAAGCCCAGCGATTCATAAAAGTCGATGCTGGCGCGCATGTCGCTGACGCCGAGCGTGAGGACGGTGAAGCGTGCGGTCGGGGTGTTACTCATTGTTGCACTCACTGTTTGACGTCTTCGTAGCCCGGATGGAGCGAAGCGCAATCCGGGAAGTCTTTGGCCAGGGGTCGACGAGCCCCGGATTTCGCTGCGCTGCATCCGGGCTACGCGCCCTCACCTAGAATAGACTGAGTTGCTGTCCGTTGCGCTTCGGCTTGGCGAAGTGATCGGTAGTCAGCTTGGTCCGCCGCTTGTTGAGGCCGAGCTTCTCGCAGGCGATCTCGAAGCGGCGGCCGATCATCCAGGCCATCGGGCCGGTGCCCTTCATCCTGGTGCCCCATTGCGAGTCGTAGTCGCGGCCGCCGCGCATGTCGCGGATCAGCGTGAAGACGTGACGGTAGCGGTCGGGATGGTTCGCCATCAGCCATTCGCGGAACAGATCGCGGACCTCGAGCGGCAGGCGCAGCAGCACGTAGCTCGCCTCCCTGGCGCCGGCATGCGCGGCGGCATCGAGGATACGCTCGATCTCGGAGTCGTTCAGCGCCGGGATCACGGGCGCGACCATCACCGTGGTCGGGATGCCGGCGTCGGCGAGCCGCTTGATCGCCTCGAGCCGCTTCGGCGGGGTCGAGGCCCGCGGCTCCATGGTGCGGGCGAGCTTCGGGTCGAGCGTCGTCACCGAGAGCGCGACCTTGGCGAGATTGCGCTTGGCCATCCGCGCCAGGATGTCGATGTCGCGCACGACCAGCGCCGACTTGGTGACGATGCCGACCGGATGGCCGGCGCGCTCGAGCACCTCGAGAATGCCGCGCATGATCTTCCGGTCGCGTTCGATCGGCTGATAGGGATCGGTGTTGGTGCCGATCGCGATCATCCGCGCCTCGTAGTCCGGCGCCGCCAGTTCCTTCTCGAGCAGCGCGGGTGCGTCCGGCTTGGCGAACAGCTTCGATTCGAAGTCCAGCCCCGGCGACAGGCCGAGATAGGCGTGGGTCGGCCGCGCGAAGCAATAGACGCAGCCGTGCTCACAGCCACGATAGGGATTGATCGAACGGTCGAAGCCGATGTCGGGCGAGTCGTTGCGGGTGATCACCTTGCGTGAGGTGTCGAACGCCACGCTGGTCGTGAACGGCGGCAAATCTTCGAGGCTCTGCCAGCCGTCGTCGAAGGCAACGCGCGCCTCGGCCTCGTAGCGGCCGCTGGCGTTGGACTGCGCGCCGCGGCCGCGCCGCCGCTCGCGCTCGATCGCGACCGCAAGCTCGGGAAAAGGAGCAGGAACAGGTGAAGGTGCACCCGCCGGGTTATCGGAGGGCGCCGTTACCGGCGGGTGCTTGAGGGCATGAGAGGATGCTCGGCTCATGTTCTGAAGCTAACACAGCACGAGAACAAATCAAGAACGTGAACGGAGAAATTCCACAGAACCTTGCTACAAAAATTCTGCAGGCGAACAGGCTGCTTTGAATATGACAAGGTGATAACACGGCCGGAGTTTCTCCATCGTTTGAGCCATCGAAGCCTCAAAATCATGCTGAGCGTGATCATTCCAACCGACGGCGTCGAGCGCACCGCGGTCGCAACCCTGGCGGCGCTGGTGCCGGGCGCGGCCGCGGGCGTCATCCGCGAAGTGCTGCTGGTCGACCGCAGCAACAGCGATGTGATGGAGCGCGTCGCCGACGTCGCCGGTTGCCGCTTCCTGCGCTTCGAGGGCACGCGCGCCGCGGCGCTTGCGGCAGGCGCGCGGCAGGCGCGGTCGCCCTGGCTGATGTTCCTGCATCCGGGAGCGGTGCTCGATGCCGGCTGGATCGAGGAAACCACCCAGTTCATCCAGATGGTGGCGGCCAGCGGCAAGGACCGCGCCGGCATCTTCCGCTACGCCCGCGCGCCCTACACCGACCCCGGCCTGCGCGACGGCCTCAAATTCGTCGCCCGGATGATCACGGGTCCCTCGGCCGAACAAGGCCTTTTGATCGCGCGCGAACATTACGAGCGGATCGGCGGCTACCGGCCCGATGCCCGCCGCTCCGAGGCGCGCCTGCTGCGCCGGCTCGGCCGCTCCTCCCGCACCATGCTGCGCAGCAGGATCATGGTGGCCTGAAGCGTTTTCAAGCGAAGTGGGCACCGGTTCGCGTAAAGAAAACGCGTCAAAACAAGCCTGAAGCTTAAGTTCTATCTTCAGAACCTAAGCTTGAACAAACCGCTTGCGGATTATTTGATTCCGTCAAATAATATATTTGATGAAATCAAATTCCCATGACACTGCCCTCGAGAGCCAGGTTGCCGCGGTTCGCGGCTTCAGCCGGTTCTATACCCGCAAGCTCGGCATCATCGAGCCGAAGCTGCTGCACTCCACATTCACGCTGCAGGAAGCGCGGATCATCTACGAGCTCGCGCATCGCGAAAATTGCACCGCCACCGACCTGGTGCGCGACCTCGACCTCGATGCCGGCTTCGTCAGCCGCACGCTGGCGGCGCTGCAAAAGCGCCAGATCGTGACCCGCAAGCCGTCGAAGGCCGACAAGCGCGTCAACGAGGTGGCCCTCACCGCCAAGGGCCGCACTGCTGCCGCCGATCTCGACCGCCGCTCGCGCAGCGAGGTCGGCGCGCTGTTGCGGCAGATGGACAGCGACCGTCGCGCCGCGGTGGTGCGCGCCATGAGCACGATCGAGCTATCGCTGGAGCCGCCCGCCGGGAAACCGGTCGGCTTCCTGCTGCGCAGCCATCGCGTCGGCGACATGGGCTGGGTCGTCTCGCGGCAGGGACAAGCCTACGCGGAGGAATATGGCTGGGACATCAGCTACGAGGCGTTGGTGGCCGAGATCTGCGCGCAGTTTCTGCGATCGTTCGATCCCGCCCGCGAGCATTGCTGGATCGCGGAGGTCGACGGCGAGCCGGTCGGCTCGATCTTCCTGGTCGACGGCGGCGACGGGGTCGCCAAGCTGCGCCTTTTGCTGGTGGAGGAGAAGGCACGCGGGCTCGGCGTCGGCCGCGCCCTGGTCGAGCAATGCATCCGCGCCGCGCGCGAGAAGGGCTACAAAAAGATGACGCTGTGGACCCAGAGCATCCTGGTCGCCGCGCGCGGCATCTACGCCCGCGCCGGTTTTCAGCGCGTCAAGGAAGAGAAGCATCACAGCTTTGGGGTCGATCTGGTCGGCGAGACCTGGGAGCTGGAGTTGTGAAGCCGCAGCGCCGAGAAGTCTGGACTGCGTAGCCCGGATGGAGCGCAGCGCAATCCGGGAACGATGCGGCCGCGGAAGAGACTGCCCCGGATTTCGCTCCGCTCCATCCGGGCTACGGCAGCTCACCCTTGAGATTCCGGGCTCATCACTGCGCGATGCCCTCAGATGCGCAATTGCGCATCGGGGAATGACGGCTGCTACGCGCTCGCGCCCTTCGCCTTCGGGCGGCGCAGATGTTCATCCAGCCGCGGCATGATCTCGACGAAATTGCAGGGGCGCGTGCGGTAGTCGAGCTGTGCGGCCAAAATGCCGTCCCAGCCGTCGCGGCAGGCGCCGGGCGAACCGGGCAGGCAGAAGATGAAGGTCGCGCCCGCAACGCCGGCGGTGGCGCGGCTCTGGATCGTCGACGCCCCGATCTTTGCGTGGCTCAGCATGTGGAAGGCGATCGAAAAGCCGTCCATCCGCTTCTCGAACAACGGCTCGACCGCCTCCGGCGTCACGTCGCGGCCGGTAAAGCCGGTGCCGCCGGTGGTGATGACGGCGTCGACGGCGGGATCGGCGATCCAGCGCCGGATCACGGCTCTGATCGCCTCGACATCGTCGGTGACGATCTCGCGCGCCGCGAGCTTGTGGCCGGCCGCGGTGAGACGGTCGGCGAGCGTGGTGCCCGACTTGTCATCCGCCAGCGAGCGGGTGTCGGAAATCGCAAGTACCGCGATGTTGAGCGGGATGAATGATTTGGATTCGTCGATCGAAGGCATCGTGTACCTCACACACTGACGTCATCCTGAGGTGCTCGCGAAGCGAGCCTCGAAGGATGGGCCACGGGCGCTTCATCCTTCGAGGCTCGCCGAAGAGGCGAGCACCTCCCGAGTGAGCGCGAGTGCGCTCATCCGGGGATGACGCGGTCTAGAGCTATAAGCTACCGCCGAACGTGTTGCAGGCTTGCACTGTGCCCTGCTGGTAGCCTCTCATGAACCACTCCTTGCGCTGCGCGGCGGAGCCGTGGGTGAAGGAATCAGGCACCACCCTGCCCGTGGCCTGCCGTTGCAGCGTGTCGTCGCCGATCGCGTTCGCCGTTGTCAGCGCGGCGTCGATGTCGCCGGCCTCGAGGAAGCCCGGCCGCTTCTTCTCCTCGCGATTGACCCAGACGCCGGAGAGGCAATCGGCCTGCAGCTCGACCTTGACCTGCAGCGCGTTGGCCTCGGCCTTGCTGCCGGCCTGCTGCTGCAGCCGGTTCACGCGCGGAATGATGCCGAGCAGGTTCTGGATGTGATGGCCGGCTTCATGCGCGATGATATAGGCCGCGGTGAACTTGCAGGCGTTGCCCGAGCAGCCGCGGAAGCGCGTCTCGACCTCGCGGAAGAAGCCGGTATCGAGGAAGATGGTCTTGTCCGGCGGGCAGTAGAACGGTCCCATCGCCGACTGCGCCATGCCGCAGCGGCCGCCATTGGTGGCGTTGCGGAACAGCACGATCTTCGGACCTGTGTAGGTCTGGCCGCTGGCCTTGAAGATCTCGCTCCAGCGATCGTCGATCTCGCCCAGGATGCCGGCGATCATGCTGCCCATCTCGTCGGTCGGCGCGCCGCGCTTGGCCTGCCCGCCCGACGACTGCCGGTCGGTCTGGTAGGTCGGCGCCTGGCCGCCGCCGGTGAGAATCTCGGCGCCGCCGATCAGAATGCGCGGGTCGATGCCGAAGGCATAGCCGAGCAGGCCGAGCACGATGATGGTGCCGATGCCGAGCCCGCCACCGCCCATCGGAATGCCGAAGCCGCCACCGCCACCTCCGCCCATCCCGCCTTCATCGCGACGGTCTTCGACGTCGTCGCTGCGGCGGAAATCATCATAGCGCATGGCGGTTTCCCTTCATTCCAGTCGGCGACCCAACGCGGGACACTCCAACTTAAAATTTCCATTCTGTTAATCAATATCCTGCCCGGCAATAATTGCCTAGTCCGGAAGGCGCGCACCTTTGCGGTGCAAACGGCTGCGAATGAGGGCGAATCTACCGCGCGAATCGTGCCGGTTTGATGATCCGCAAATTTTTTCGCCGAACGCGCTGATGTTGCAGCACAACGCCGACGGCACCGCGCCATGCCGCGCAAAAGATGCTGCAATCTTTAGCATGAAGATTTCCAATTAAGTCGATTTTTACTTTGCCGGGTCAATGTGGCGCCAGTCGGTTGTTTAGTCCCGCGTCGCCGACAGCGTCGCCTGAGTCAGAGTTCTTGAGTCATGGTAGTGTCGCGTCGCGGGGCGTCTGCAAGGGCGCCCCGCACTAAATTTGAGAGTGCCCCATCGAGCCACATCGTCATTGGCGATTGCGTGGCCGAATTGTCGAAGCTTCAGGCCGGCTCGGTCGACCTGGTCTTCGCGGATCCTCCCTACAATCTGCAGCTCAAGGGCGACCTCAAGCGCCCCGATGAGTCGCATGTCGATGCCGTCAACGACGACTGGGACAAGTTCTCGTCGTTCGCAGCCTATGACGATTTCACCCGCGCCTGGCTGCTGGCCTGCCGCCGCGTAATGAAGCCGTCGGCAACGCTGTGGGTGATCGGCTCCTATCACAATATCTTCCGCGTCGGCGCCATCATGCAGGACCTCGGCTTCTGGCTCCTGAACGACATCGTGTGGCGCAAGTCCAATCCGATGCCGAACTTCCGCGGCCGTCGCTTCACCAACGCGCACGAGACCATGATCTGGGCCGCGCGCGACGAGAAGGCCAAGGGCTACACCTTCAATTACGAAGCGCTGAAGGCGTCCAATGAGGACGTGCAGGCACGCTCCGACTGGCTGATCCCGCTGTGCACCGGCGAGGAGCGCCTCAAGGACGGCGACGGCAAGAAGGTGCATCCGACGCAGAAGCCCGAGCAGCTGCTCGCCCGCGTGCTGCTGTCGTCGTCGAAGCCCGGCGATCTCGTGATCGATCCGTTCAACGGCACCGGCACCACCGGCGCCGTCGCCAAGCGCCTCGGCCGCAGCTATATCGGCTTCGAGCGCGACAGGACCTATGCGGCTGCCGCCGAGGCGCGCATCGCCGCGATCGAGCCGCTGCCGGACGCAACGCTGGCGCCATTCATGACCGCGCGCGAGGCGCCCCGCGTTGCGTTCTCCGAACTGATCGAGCGCGGCATGATCGTGCCGGGCGCCAGGCTGGTCGACGCCAAGAAGCGCCACGGCGCCCTGGTGCGCGCCGACGGCGCCATCATGCTCGGCGACAAGGTCGGCTCGATCCACCGCATCGGCGCGGTCGCGCAGGGCTCGGGCGCCTGCAACGGCTGGACCTTCTGGCACGTCGAGACCAAGACCGGCCTGCGGCTGATCGACGAGCTGCGCGCCGAGATCCGCTCCGAGATGGCGGCGGGCTGAGGCAGGCCGACCAATCTTCCTCGTCATTCCGGGCTCGCCGCTTCGCGGCGCCCTCAGATGCGCAATTGCGCGTCGGGGAATGACACGTCGGGAAAGTTGACGCCGTCTTGAACGCGGGCCGCCTTGTTGCGCTGCGACGTCGGGACTAGATTTGGCCCCGTCACTTGCCCGTTTCGATTGGTCGCCCGATGCGAAGACAATCCGAGACCCTGCTGCTGGTGCCGCTGCTGCCGATCTTCCTGCTCGGCATGTTTCCGATGCTGCTGATCGGCCTGCTCGGATTCTTCGGCCTGATCATCTTCGGCATCCTGCTCGTCTGCGTCGGGCTGACGCTCGCGCTCGAGGCGCATGGCGAGTTCAATGAAGAGATCATCGTCCATGGCTACGCGCGGGAATCAGAACGCGCGACGCAGGCCTCCCATTTGCGTGCTGCGATCCGCTCCGCCGCCATGCTGGACGTCGCGGGCATCGCGCTGGTCGTCGCGGGTATCCTGGGCTTCTTCTGGGCCGTCTGACCAGCGCGCCACGCGACCCTGATTCACAAACTCGTCGCTTGCGCAGCGCAGCGAAATTTGCGCATGAGGGGATCGTCTGCGGCCTTCCCCCGCCGCGTCCCGATCTCGCCGGTTACAAGAACCAAGGGAGTCCCTTCATGATCAAATTCTATTTCAACGGTGCGCCGAACCCGAACAAGGTCGCGCTGTTCCTGGAAGAGTCCGGCCTGCCGTTCGAGGCGATCCCGGTCGACACCCGCAAGGGCGAGCAGTTCGCGCCAGAATTCCTGAAGGTCAACCCGAACGGCAAGGTGCCGGCGATCGACGATGACGGCGTGCTGGTGTTCGATTCGAACGCGATCCTGCTCTACCTCGCCGAGGAGCACGGCAAGTTCCTGCCCGCCAATACGCCGGCCAACCGCGCCGCGACGCTGTCCTGGCTGATGTTCATCGCGACCGGCCTCGGCCCCTATTCCGGCCAGGCCGTGCACTTCAAGCACTTCGCGCCGAAGGATCTCGACTACGCCAACAACCGCTACCAGTACGAGGCGCACCGCCATTACAAGATCCTCGACGATCATTTGGCGAAACAGCGCTACATGGTCGGCGACAGCTACACGATCGTCGACATGGCGTTCTGGGGCTGGGCGCGGATGGCGCCGTTCGTCCTCGGCGAGGAAGGCTACGCCAAATATCCGAACGTCAAACGGCTGGTCGACGAGATCTCGGCGCGGCCGGCGGCGGCACGCGCGGTCGCGCTGAAGGACAAGCACACCTTCAAGGCCGAGATGGACGACGCGGCCCGCGACATCATGTTCGGCCACCTCAAGTCCAAGGTGGCGTAAGCCGATCCACACGACGGCAAGACGACGGCGCCCATATGGGCGCCGTCTTCGTTTGTACCGCCCGTTAGCGGGGCACCGCTACGCGGGAAACGCGCCGAGCGCCTTCTCGGTCAGGACCGAGTCGCAATATTCCCGCACCTCCTTGATCCGGCCGCCGTCGAAGCGGAACACCAGGCAATAGTCGTTGTCGTAGCGCTGGCCTTGCTTGGTGAGGTTGTCGCCCTTGGCCTCGACCACGACGATGTCACCGTCGGCGAGGATGCGATGGGCGACGGTGCGACCGCGCTCGGCCAGCTTCGAGCGGACATGGCCGTGCAGATCGTTGATGATCGATTGCTTGCCGGTGAAGGTGCGCGACCAGGAATATTGCCCGGTCACGGTCCAGATCGCGTCGTCGGCAAGCGTTGCCATGAACAGCGAGTTCTCGCGCACCGCAGGATCGGGACTGCCCGCGATCACGAACATCTCCTGCACCAGTTTCTTGTTGTCGGCTGCGCTCATGGCGCGTCTCCTTGCGATTGATAGAGCCTGATTTCAGGCGCTTCCTCGCGCGATGCGGTCTTCGGCTCGCGTGAAAACGCCTTGGCCCCAATCCTGCGGCCTGGCTACGCATTCTTCCAATCGATAGGTGGTATGATATATATTCACCCAATGAATTTGAATTCGCTTGACCTCAATCTGCTGGTCGCGCTCGACGCCCTGCTGCGCGAAGCTAATGTCAGCCGCGCCGCGATGCGGCTCAATCTGTCGCAGCCGGCGACCAGCCACGCGCTGCAGCGGCTGCGCGACCTGATCGGCGATCCGCTTTTGGTGCGCAACGGCGCGCGGATGGAGCTGACGCCGCGGGCGCAGGCATTGCGCTCGCCGCTGGCCCACGCGCTCGACCAGGTGCGCGCGCTGTTCGTCTCCGACGATTTCGACGCCGCGCGCAGCGACCGGCACTTTCGCCTGATGATGCCCGACCTCGCGGTCGAGCTCCTGATGCCGCCGCTGATGGAGAAGGTGACGCTGATCGCGCCGAACGTCACCATCGACGTGGTGCTGTGGCGGGGACCTGCGATCTTCACGCCCGAATTCGCCCGCACCATCGATCTCGTGATCTCGATCGGCGACTCCTTCAAGGGCTTTCACCGCCAGCGGCTCTACACCGACAGCGATGCGCTCGCGGTGCGGCGCGGCCACCCCGCCGGCACGAAGCTGAAGAAGCGCGAAGCATTCCTCGCCGCGCGCCACGTCGCCGTGATCATCCGCGGCCAGAACGAGGATCTGATCGACACCTGGCTGCGCGCCAAGGGCATCGAGCGGCGGATCGCGCTGGTGGTGCCGGGCTATATCGAGGCGCTGCACGTCACTGCGCGCACCGACCTCGTCGCCTTCGTGCCGCGCCGGCTGATCTCGGCGCTGTCGAAGCAATTGTCGCTGATGACGGTGACGCCGCCGCTCGATCCAGGGATCGACGAGCAGCACATGTTCTATCCGACGCGGGCGCAGATGGATCCCGGTTCGATCTGGCTGCGCCAGCTGATGCTGGAAACGGGACGCGAGCTGGAGGGAAGGAAGGTGTAGCCCAGCTCTATCCACACGTCGTCCCGGCGAAAGCCGGGACCCATAACCACAGGGTTGCGTTGTGAGAGTGAGCTGCGGCCCCAACGTCGCGTAACAACGATCGTTGGTGGTTATGGGTCCCGGGTCGCGCTGCGCTTGCCCGGGACGACACCGAATTTTTTGGCCTTACGCCTTCTGCTCGGCCAGCACCTTCTGCACCGCCGGGCGGCTCTCCATCGCCGCGCGATGCGCCTTCACCTTGGGCAGCGTTGCGATGTCGACCCCGTCGCCGTCGAGCCACAAGGTCAGCGTGTAGAGATAGGCATCGCCGACGGTGTAGTTCTCACCCATCACCCACGGGCCCTTCAGCATGTCGCGCTCGATCAGGTTGAAGCAGGCGCCCATGGTCTTCGGGATCATCGCCTTCATGTCGGCGAACGAAGTCTCCTGCGTCGCCCAGCGCGCACCGCGCATCTTGTGGGCGTGGCAGATATGCACCGTCGAGCACAGATAGGAGTTGAAGGCCTGCAGCGTGGCGAATTCGAAGGCGTCGTCGGGCGCGAGCTTCGCCTGCGGAAAGCTCTGCGCGATGTAGGCCAGCATCGCCGGCGTCTCGGTCAGCACGCCGCGATCGGTCACCAGCGTCGGCACGCGGCCCTTCGGATTGATCTTCAGGTATTCCGGGCTGTTTTGCTGGTTGGTCTTGAAGTCGATCTTCTCGGTCGTGTAGGGCGCGCCGGCCTCGGCCAGCGCGATGTGGGACGCGAGCGCGCAGGTGCCGGGGGCAAAATAGAGCTTGAGCATGTTGCAGTCCTCTCCGAGCGTTGTCGGTTCGTTGCGAACCCGGCTCTGGTTCTTGTTTTGACGGCGCGGAGGTTAACGGCAGCGCCATCGGCCGTCCACCCCGCGCGTGCCGCGGACCTTGCCCACGGCGGTGCCGTCGTGCGATGACCATGCCAATTGAGGGATTTTTCATGACTGTGCTCATTGCAGGTGGCGGAATTGGCGGGCTGACGCTGGCGCTCAGCCTGCACCAGATCGGCGTGCCGGCCCGCGTCTTCGAGAGCGTGCCCGAGTTGAGGCCGCTCGGCGTCGGCATCAACGTGCTGCCGCATGCGGTGCGCGAACTGATCGAGCTCGGCCTGCACGATGTGCTCGACGCTTCAGCGGTGCGCACCCGCGAGCTCGCCTATTTCTCCAAGCACGGCAAGCCGATCTGGAGCGAGCCGCGCGGGCTCGAGGCCGGCTACAAATGGCCGCAGTTCTCGATCCATCGCGGCCGGCTGCAACAGCTGCTGCTCGACGCCGCGACCGAACGGCTGGGAGCTGCGAACATCCTCACCAGCCATCACCTCACGGGCTGGGCCGAGACCGCCGACGGCGTCCGCGCCGATTTCATCGACCGCGCCACCGGCAAGCCCGCCGGCAGCTATGACGGCGCGGTCCTGATCGCCGCCGACGGCATCCATTCGGCGGTGCGCGAGAAGCTCTATCCGCAGGAAGGGCCGCCAATCTGGAACGGCCGCATCCTGTGGCGCGGCATCACCCGCGGCGATGCCTTCCTGACCGGCCGCACCATGATCATGGCCGGCCACGAGATCTTGAAATTCGTCTGCTACCCGATCTCGAAGGAGGCAGGCCCCGACGGCAAGTTCGACATCAACTGGGTCGCCGAGCGGCACATGCCGCCGACCTATCAATGGCGCCGCGAGGACTACAACCGGACGGCAAAACTCGACGAGTTCCTGCCGTGGTTCGAGAGCTGGAATTTCGACTGGCTCGATGTCCCCGGCCTGATCCGGAACTGCCCGCATGCCTACGAATATCCGCTGGTCGATCGCGATCCGATCCCGCAATGGACGTTCGGCCGCGTCACGCTCATGGGCGACGCCGCGCATCCGATGTATCCGATCGGCTCCAACGGCGCCTCGCAGGCGATTTTGGATGCGCGCGTGCTGACGCGTGAGATTTTGGCGCATGGCCCGACGCAGGCGGCGCTCGCGGCCTATGAGGCCGAACGGCGGCCCGCGACCACGGACCTCGTGATGCTGAACCGCCGCAACGGCCCGGAGCAGGTGATGCAGCTGGTCGAGGAGCGAGCACCTGATGGCTTCAAGGTCGTCACCGACGTGCTGTCGCAGCAGGAGCTGGAAGACATCGCCGCCAACTACAAACGCGTCGCCGGTTTCCACGTCGAGGGACTGAACGCCAAGCCGCCGATCGTGCAGCGGACAGGCTGAGTTGTAGCGCGGCGCATGATCTATCACCGTCACCCTGAGGAGCCGCGAAGCGGCGTCTCGAAGGGTGCACGGCCCGGCCGGTGGCCGTGCATGCTTCGAGGCTCGCTACGCGAGCATCTCAGCATGACGGATTTGCCAAAGCGAGCGCGGCATGGACTAAGCGAGGATCTATTCCCGTCATGCTGAGGAGCGCGGAACGCGCGTCTCGAAGCATGGACGGCCTGGATAGTGGCCGTCGCCCCTTCGAGGCTCGCTCCGCTCGTACCTCAGGGTGACGGATCGGGTTGGTGCGCAAGCCGCGCTATCGCAACGCCCGCGCAGCTTCCACCAGGCGGATGCTGCTGCTCGCGGTCGCGAGCAGCGTGCCGTCCGCGGCGGTCAGCCTTCCCTCGACAAAGGCGATGGTCTTGCCGAGTTGCGTCACCGTCGCCTCGCCGGTGATCGGCCCGGGTTTTGCCGGTGCGAGGAAATTCACGGTCATCGTGATGGTCGTGGTGAAGAGCCGGCCCTCGGTCATCACGAACACCGCCGGCCCCATCGTGTCGTCGAGCATCGCCGAGAGCATGCCGCCCTGGATGAAGCCGGCCGGATTGCAAAACTCCTGCTTGCCGTCGAAGGCCATTTTGATCCAGCCCTCCTGCGGACGTGCGTCGACCACGCGCCACCCCAGTAGTTTTGCGACGGGCGGCATCGGAATGCGGTCGAGTGCGGTTGCGATCATGGCGGCCTCCGGTTTCCGGAAGTGATAGCGAAGCCCTGCTGCCAACATGGTGTCAGCAGGCCGTCATCGTCAGAGATCGAGCCCATGCGCGACAACCTTGCGCATCACGTTCGGAAACGCCTCGCCGTCCAGCGTCGCCACCGGCACCCAGCGCATGCCATCCGGCGCGCGGCTCCGCGGCGGAACGCTGGCGGTGTAGACGACGAGCTCAAGCGGGAAGTGCGTGAACACGTGGCTGACGACGCCCGCCTTGCGGTGCCAGCGCGTGACGCCCTTCAGTTCCGGCGCCTGTGCCAGTGCCGCCGCGTCCTCCTGCCCGGCAAGCCATTGCGATCCCGGCACCTCGGTCATGCCGCCGAGCAGGCCTTTCTCCGCGCGCGAGCGCACCAGGAGCTCGCCGCCCCGCGTCACCACGAAGGCCGCGCCGCGGCGCAAGATGCCGCTCTTCTTCGGTGCCTTGCGCGGGAACGTTTCCTGATCGCCGCGCGTGCGCGCCGCGCAGTCGTCATTCAGCGGACACAATGCGCAGGCCGGCTTCTTCGGCGTGCAGATCGTGGCGCCCAAATCCATCAGCGCCTGAGCACTGTCGCCGGCGCGGGACGGGCCGAGCAATGTCGCCGCCATCTCCTTGATCAGCGGCTTGGCCTGCGGCAGCGCCTCCTCGATGGCGTAGAGCCGGCTGACCACGCGCTCGATATTGCCGTCCACCGGCATGGTGCGGCGGTCGAAGGCGATGGCTGCGATCGCGGCCGCGGTGTACGGCCCGATGCCGGGCAGCGTGCGCAGGCCGTCCTCGGTGTCCGGAAACACCCCGCTGTGGTCGCCCATCACCGCGACCGCGCAGGCGTGCAAATTGCGCGCCCGCGAATAATAGCCGAGCCCGGCCCACATCCTTAAGACGTTGTCGAGCGAGGCACGCCCGAGCGCGGTCACGTCGGGCCAGCGCGACACGAATTTCTCGAAATAAGGCCCGACCGCCCTGACCGTGGTCTGCTGCAGCATGATCTCCGACAACCACACACGGTACGGATCGGCCCGCTCCCCCGCCGCCGCGCGCCACGGCAGCGTCCGGCGATGCCGGTCATACCAGGCGAGCAGCCGCGCCGGGCGGTCGGCGGCGTCTTCGGTCGGCTTGGCTTTGGCGGCTGCACGAGAACTCATGGACGTATCTTAAGGCAAATCCCATCGCGTCATGCCCGGGCTTGACCCGGGCATCCACGTCTTTCTTTGTCCAGGACCGACGCCTGCCCTATAACCCCCTGATGTCCAAACCCGGTCCGATCAGCGCAAAGCCCCTGTCGATCCTGCTCAGCGACGTCTTCACCGACGCCTATGCCAAACAGGGCTTTGCCGCGCGCGAACTGGTGACGCGCTGGACCGAGATCGCGGGCGAGCGGATTGCTGCCTATTGCGAGCCGCTGAAGATGCAGTGGCCGCGGCCGGTGGAGGGACAGCCGCAGGAGCCGGCGACGCTGGTGCTGCGGGTCGAAGGGCCGATGGCGCTGGAGATCCAGCACTCCTCCGACGTCATCCTGGAGCGGGTGAACCGCTTCTTCGGCTGGCATGCGGTCGGCCGCCTGACCATCCGGCAGGCGCCGCTCTCGCGCCGCAGCCGGCCGGTCCGGCCGCGCCCGCCGGACGCCAAAACCGTGGCTCGGGAGGCGGCCAACCTTGCGGCCGTCGAGGACGACGACCTGCGCGCGGCGCTGGCCCGTTTGGGTGCCTCGATCAAGCGAAATTGACGCTTTTCGGCAGGCCGGCCGCGAGACCGCAGCATTGCCACAATGGCCGTTTCAAGCTAGCGAAGGCTTCTTTTCGGGACCCCCCTTCATTGTGGCGTGAATGCGCCAATCCGGGAGCTGACCTTGATCATCACGCGCCGCGCTTTCACCACCGCTCTCTCGCTGACCGGGCTCGCCGCCCTCGCCGGCCTGTCGCCGCTGCGCCTGATCACGGACGCGTTCGCGCAGACTGCCGCCGAGGTCGCCAAGCCGCAGTCGCTACCGGACATGGGGCTCGGCCCGCAGGACGCCAAGGTGACGATCGTCGAATACGCCTCGATGACCTGCCCGCACTGCGCCAATTTCAACGAGACCGTGTTCCCGAAGATCAAGTCGACCTACATCGACCCCGGCAAGGTCCGCTACGTGTTCCGCGAATTCCCGCTCGACATCAAGGCCGCCGCCGGCTCGATGCTGGCGCGCTGCATCGCCAAGGACGACGCGCCGAAGTATTTTGCCGTGATCGACCTGCTGTTCCGCCAGCAGAACGACTGGGTGGTGAAGAACACCACCGAGACGCTGACGCGGATCGGCAAGCAGGCCGGCCTCACCCAGCAGCAGGTCGAGGACTGCCTGAAGGATCAGAAGCTGCTCGACAAGATCGCGGCCGACCAGAAATACGCCAACGAGGTGCTGAAGGTGAACTCGACGCCGACCTTCTTCGTCAACGGCGAGATGCTAAAGGGCGAGACCTCGTTCGAGGAGTTCAGCAAGCACATCGATCCGCTGCTGAAGAGCTGATCGGGAGCCCGCGAACCTGGCGTCTTCGTGCCTCGCTTTCGAGTCGAGGCACGATAATTGTGGATGATTTGCTATCGCGGCACGCGGCCGTCGCATCATTTGGTTGTTGAAAACCTGATTCGCACGATGCGAATCGTCGAGGACATGCAAGGGCCATAAAACCCTGCAAATCCCTTGGGAAAAGCTTGCTCAAGCGGTTGCCCTGACGCACGGGCATCGCCATTGTCGCCGCTCATGAGAGCTGCACGCAGCAACTCACCCACACACCGACATTGCCTTCCATGGTATTGTCACGGCAGGGAGATTCGCGCCCGGCCAAACGAGATTTGTGTACATGAAGCTCACGCGCCTCCGCCTGCACGGTTTCAAGTCGTTCGTTGAACCCACCGATTTCATGATCGAGCCGGGCCTGACCGGCGTCGTCGGACCGAACGGCTGCGGCAAATCCAATCTCGTCGAAGCGCTGCGCTGGGCGATGGGCGAGACCTCGCACAAGTCGCTGCGTGCCGCCGACATGGATGCGGTGATCTTCGCCGGTTCGGGCAACCGTCCGGCGCGCAACCACGCCGAAGTCGTGATGACGATCGACAATTCCGATCGCTCGGCGCCGGCCGCGGTGAACGACAGCCAGCTCTTGGAAATCTCCCGCCGCATCGAGCGCGAGGCCGGCTCGGTCTACCGCATCAACGGCCGCGACGTGCGCGCCCGCGACGTGCAGATCCTGTTCGCCGACGCCGCCACCGGCGCGCGTTCGCCGGCGCTGGTCCACCAGGGCAAGATCGGCGAGATCATCCAGGCCAAGCCCGAGCAGCGCCGCCGCGTGCTGGAAGACGCCGCCGGCGTGGCGGGCCTGCATGCCCGCCGTCACGAGGCGGAACTGCGGCTGAAGGCGGCCGAAACCAACCTCACCCGCGTCGAGGACGTGATCGGCCAGCTCACCGGCCAGATGGAAGGCCTGAAGAAGCAGGCGCGCCAGGCGATCCGCTACCGCGAGGTCGCGGCCAAGGTGCGTAAGTCCGAGGCGATGCTGTTCCATCTGCGCTGGATCGAGGCCAATGCCGACGTCAACGACGCCGCGCAGACCCATGACATCTCCGTGCGCGAGATGGCCGAGCGCACCCGCGAGCAGGCCGAATCCGCCCGCATCCAGGCGATCCGCGCCGCCGAATTGCCGGCGCTGCGCGATGCCGAAGCGCGCGCCGCCGCCGGCCTGCAGCGACTGACCAACACGCGCGAGATGCTCGACCGCGAGGAGCAGCGCGCCAAGGAGCGCGTCGGCGAGCTCGATCGCCGCCTTACCCAGTTCGCCCAGGACATCGCGCGCGAGCAGCAGCAGACCTCGGATGCCGACATCGCGCTGCAGCGGCTCGACACCGAAGACGCGGAGCTCAAGGAAGAGATCAAGTCGCGCGTCGAGAAGCGCTCCGGCGTCGACGAGCGCGTCGCCGAGGCCGAGGAGATCCTGGCGGCGACCGAGCGTCAGTTCTCCGAGCTGACCACGCAGCTCGCCGATCTCACCGCCAAGCGCAATCAGCTCGAAGCCGGCGTGCGTACGCATCGCGAGCGGCTGGCCCGGCTCGATCAGGAGATCGCCAACGTCCAGGCCGAGGAAACCAAGCTCGCGCAGGAGACCGGCAATCTCGGCGACATCGACGCGCTGGCCGCCGCCATGGAGATGGCGCAGCAGACGCTCGCCGAGTCCGAGGCCGCCGTGCAGACCAGCGAGGCGCATCACGCCGCCGCGCGGCAGACGCTGGAAGCCTCGCGCAATCCGCTCACCGAAGCCGAGAAGCGCGTGCAGCGGCTGGAGACCGAAGCCCGCACCATCTCCAAGCTCGTCACCAGCGAGACCAAGAATCTGTGGCCGCCGATCATCGACGGCATCACCGTCGCCAAGGGCTATGAGAAGGCAATCGGCGCGGTGCTCGGCGACGACCTCGATGCGCCGGTGGATTCCTCCGCGCCGATGCGCTGGACCAATATCGGCGTGGCCGGCGAAGATCCGGCGCTGCCCGATGGCGTCGAGCGGCTGGCCGACCATGTCCAGGCGCCGCCGGAACTGGCGCGCCGTCTGGCCCAGATCGGCGTCGTCGCCAAAGAACGCGGTGCCGCGCTGGTGTCGCAGCTGAAGACCGGCCAGCGGCTGGTGTCGCTCGAAGGCGACGTCTGGCGCTGGGACGGCTTTGTCGCCGACGCGCATGCCCCGACCGGCGCCGCCCGCCGTCTCGCCGAGCGCGCCCGTCTGGTCGACATCGAGCACGAGCTGGAACAGGCCCGCGTCGACGCCGCCGCGAAGCGCCAGGCGCTGGAGACGGCCGAAGAAGAATTGCGCTCGGCGTCCGCCGCCGAGGGCGCCTCGCGCGAAGCCGTCCGCGCCGCCCGCCGCGAGGCCGACGCCGCGCGCGAACGCCATGCCGCCACCGAGCGCGAGATCAACCGCCACGCCGCGCGCAAATCGGCGCTGACCGAGGCGCACAGCCGCGTCGCCGCCGACCGCGCCGAGGCCGAAGCCGCGCATGAGAGCGCGGCTGCCGCGCTCGCCGAACTGCCGCCGGGTGTCGAGACCGAGGCCCAGCTCGCCGCGGTTCGCGCCGAGATCGACAATCAGCGCCGTGCCGCGGCGCAAGTCCGCGCCGAGGCGCAGGCGCTCGCCCGCGAGGCCGAGCTCGCCGACCGCCGCGTGCAGGCGATCGTTGCCGAGCGCAATGAGTGGCAGAACCGCAAGACCAGCGCCGCCTCGCAGGTCGAGACCGTCGAGGCGCGCATCGCCGAGGTGTCGGCCGAGCGCGAGGAACTCGCCAATGCGCCGGAAGTCTTTGCCGAGAAGCGCAGCGCGCTGATCACGGAGATCGAGCACGCCGAGGGCGATCGCCGCATCGCCGCCGACGCGCTGGCGACCGCGGAAGCCGCGATGGCGGAAACCGATCGCCTCGCCAAGGCCTCGCTCGAAGCACTCTCCTCGTCCCGCGAAGCCACCGCGCGCGCCGAGGAGCGCATGGAAGGCACCCGCCGCCGCCTCTCCGACATCGAGCGCGAGATCCACGACATGCTTGAGGTCGAGCCCAGCGCGGTCGTCGGCATGGCCGAGATCGAACCCGGCCAGGAGCTGCCGCCGGTCGCGCAGGTCGAGGAAGAGCTCGAAAAGCTGCGCCGGGATCGCGAGCGGCTTGGCGCCGTCAATTTGCGCGCCGAGGAAGAGCTCAAGGAGGTCGAGACCCAGCACACCGCGCTGACGACCGAACGCGACGATCTCGTCGAAGCGATCAAGCGGCTGCGGCAGGGCATCCAGAGCCTCAACCGCGAAGCCCGTGAGCGCCTGCTGACGTCGTTCGAGACCGTCAACAACCACTTCAAGCGGCTGTTCACCGAGCTGTTCGGCGGCGGCGAGGCCGCGCTGCATCTGATCGAGAGCGACGATCCGCTCGAGGCCGGCCTTGAGATCATCGCCAAGCCGCCCGGCAAGAAGCCGCAGACGCTCTCGCTGCTCTCGGGCGGTGAGCAGGCGCTGACGGCGCTCGCGCTGATCTTCGCGGTGTTCCTGACCAACCCGTCGCCGATCTGCGTGCTGGACGAGGTCGACGCGCCGCTCGACGACCACAACGTCGAACGGTTCTGCACCCTGCTGAACGAGATGACCGGCTCGACCGAGACGCGCTTCATCATCATCACGCACAATCCGATCACCATGGCGCGGATGAACCGGCTGTTCGGCGTCACCATGGCCGAGCGCGGCGTGTCGCAGCTGGTGTCGGTCGACCTGCAGGGCGCGGTCGACATCCTCGACCAGAACGTGGCGTAACGCACTCAGGCGTCATCCCCGCGCAAAGGCTTCGCCTTTGTCGCTGGAGGAGCCGCGCATTCGCGCGGCGTCTCGAAGGATGGGTCACGACTCGTGATCGTCATCCTTCGAGGCTCGCAAGCGCTCGCACCTCAGGATGACGGCAGACGATGACCTCACCCGACCTTCCCGCCGAACTGCGCGCGGCCCTCAACGTCAGGCTCGAAGGCCTGTCGCGCAGCGACGCCGCCGGCCGCGCGGCGGTGATCTCGCAGACCTACCGCGAGGGCGGCGGCTCCTCGACGATCAGGACCGAGACCGATGCGCTGGCCTATGCGCTGGCGCGGATGCCGGCGACCTATGCCGCCGTCGCAGCGAGCCTCAACGCGCTGACGGAGATCAGGCCGGACTTCGCGCCGGCGCGCCTGCTCGATGTCGGTGCCGGTCCGGGCACCGCGACCTGGGCCGCCGCGGAAGCGTTCACGTCGCTGCGGGACTTCAGCCTGCTCGACGCCAACGGTGCGCTGCGGTCATTGGCCGAGGAGCTGTTTCACGGCAGCATTCGCCTGCACGACGCCAGCTATCAACTCGGCCAGGCGCGTGCGCTGCTCGACAAGGCCGAAGCTGCCGACCTCGTCGTCGCCAGCTACATGATCGGCGAGCTCGGCGACGCGGAGCGCGGGGCACTGGCCGACGCGCTGTGGTCGAAAACCAGCGACACGGTGCTGGTCGTCGAGCCCGGCACGCCCGCCGGCTATGCGCGGATCATCGCATTGCGCGCACGATTGATCGCCGCCGGGGCGCATGTCGTGGCCCCCTGCCCGCATGACGGCGGCTGTCCGCTGGTCGCGCCCGACTGGTGCCACTTCTCGCAGCGCCTGCAACGCTCGCGCGCGCACATGCAGGTCAAGGGCGCGGAGCTACCCTTCGAGGACGAGCGCTTCGCCTATGTCGCGCTGAGCCGCACGCGCGTTGAGAACAGGCCATCGCGCGTGCTGGCGCAGCCGGACGTCGGCAAGGTCGAGATCGCGGCGAAACTGTGCACGCCCGAGGGCGTGTCGGTTGCGCGGATCCCGCGTCGCGCCAGAGCCGAATACGCAAGCGCCCGGCGCTGGCGCTGGGGCGATGCGGTATCTCGTCGTCCCGGCGAAAGCCGGGACCCATAACCACCGAGGTTTGTTGTGAGTGAAGCCGTCGCCGCTTGTGCCCCTTCCGCGGGCCGCGGCGAATGGGTCCCGGCCTTCGCCGGGACGACGGAATATGTTGAACCGATGTCGGCCAACCTTCGACTAACGCTTGCCCACCTTTCCGCGGCGGGCTGCCCTGCGCCCCGATCTTGGGCTACGGTGCCGCCGTCTCGTCCATCAGGAGCTGCCCCGTCATGTCGACCAGCTGGATCGTTATCGGCGTCATCGTGCTTCTCGTGCTGTTTGCGTTCGGCGCCTACAACCGCCTCGTGGCGCTCAGCCAGCGGGTCGGACAGGCCTTTGCCGACATCGACGTGCAACTCAAGCAGCGCCACGACCTGATCCCGAATCTGGTCGAGACCGTGAAGGGCTATGCGGCGCATGAGCGCGGCACGCTCGACGACGTCATCAAGGCGCGCAATTCGGCAATGTCGGCGCAGGGCCCAGCCCAGGTCTCGGCGGCGGAGAACCAGCTCTCCGGCGCGCTCGGCCGGCTGATCGCGCTGTCGGAGGCCTATCCGGACCTCAAGGCCAACGCCAATTTCCAGCAGCTCGCCTCCGAGCTTTCCGATCTCGAGAACAAGATCGCCGCCAGCCGCCGCTTCTTCAACAACGCAGTCCAGGAATACAACACCGGCATCCAGCAGATGCCGGCCGCGCTGTTCGCCGGCATGTTCGGCTTCACCCGCAAGGATTTCTTCGACCTCGGCGCCAGCCGCACGGAGGTCGAGGCGGCGCCCAGCGTGAAGTTCTGAGGCGCAACGCGCCGGCGAGAGGCTGCTCCGTCATGGCCGCCTATGGTCTCTACACGCATATCGCATCGAACAAGTTTCGTTCGATGCTGCTGCTTGCCGGCCTGTTCCTGCTGATCTACGTGCTGGTCTATGCCGGCGCGCTGGTCGCGGAGGTGATGATCGATAGCGGCCGCACCGTCGACTATTACCTGACGCTGGCCTTGCGCGACCTGGTCTCGGCCTTGCCGTGGGCGACGATCGCGGCGGTGGCCTGGATCGTGATCGCCTATTTCTTCCACCAGAAGATGATCGACGCCGTCACCGGCGGCGAGAGCGTCACGCGCCAGCAAGAGCCGCGGCTCTACAACCTGCTGGAAAATCTCTGCATCTCGCGCGGCATCCCGATGCCGAAGCTGAAGGTGATGGACAGCCCGGCGCTGAATGCGTTCGCGACCGGACTGAACCGGAGCCAATACGCCATCACGGTCACCACCGGCCTGTTGAACGCGCTGAACGATAAGGAGATCGAGGCCGTGCTCGGCCACGAGCTCACCCATATCAGGAACGGCGACGTGCAGCTGATGGTGATCGCCGTGATCATCGCCGGCGTGGTCGGCTTCTTCGGCGAGCTGTTCTTCCGCCTGTTCACGAACCTGTCGTGGAATTCGAGCGGCGGCGGTGGCGGCTGGTCGTCATCCTCACGATCGTCGTCATCCTCCTCGGACCGGGACAGCAAGGGCTCGGGCGGCGGCGCGATCATCGTGATCATCATCGCGGTCGCGTTGATCGTGCTGGCCTGGCTGCTGTCGCAGGTGGTCAAGCTCGCACTGTCGCGCTCGCGCGAATTTCTCGCCGATGCCGGATCGGTCGAGCTGACCAAGAACCCCGACGCGATGATCTCGGCGCTGCGCAAGATCGAGAACCGCGGCGAGCTGCCGGACGCCACCTCGGCCGTGATGGAACTCTGCGTCGACAATCCGCGCGAGGGTTTTGCCGACCTGTTCGCCACCCATCCCTCGGTGAAGTCCCGGGTCGATGCCCTGGTGAAATACGCCGGCGGCCACGATCCCGGACCGCTGGCGCTGCCGGACGAGACGGAGCCGCAGGATGAGCCATCCGCGGCGGGCGACCAGCCTTCGCCGGCGCCCCATGGCCCGTGGGGCGACAAGCCGCGTGCACCGGCGAACAATCCGCCAGCGCTGCCGGGCAACAACCCCACGCAGGGACCATTGGGTCCTCTCCAGGGCCCTTGGGGACGACACCGCTAATCGCGCCCTAGCCTACTCAGTCCATTAAGGAAATTCCCACCAAACCCATCGTGGACGCCTTAAGGAATTGAATTCTCCCTCGTTTCTGCCATGTTCGCGCCCAAAGCAGTGTGGGGACTTGCCGATCGCCATCGCGGTCGGGAGCGCGCTTTAAGGGACTTCCATGGCAAAGCCGGTTGTGATCGTGGTGGGCGCCGACAAGGGCGGGGTCGGCAAGACCACCGTCTCGCGGACGCTCCTGGACTATTTCAGTGCCAATAACGTGCAGACCCGGGCGTTCGACACCGAATCGCCGCGCGGCACGCTGAAGCGCTTCCATCCTGACATCACCGAGATCGTCGACATGACGACGACCGCGGACCAGATGAAGATCTTCGATACGCTGAACTCGGGGCCCTCGGTCACCGTGATCGACGTCCGCGCCGGCCTGTTGTCGCCCGCGCTGGCCTCGCTGCGCGATATCGGCTTCCTCGACGCGGCGCGCTCCGGCCAGATCACCTTCGCCGTGTTCCATATCCTCGGCCCGTCGATCGCCTCGCTGGACGAGATCGCCGAAACCGCCAACTTCATGAGCGGCGCGAAGTATTTCCTGGTGAAGAACTTCATCAACGACACCCAGTTCTTCCAGTGGGACCAGGCGACCTACAACTCCTACTTCCACCGCATCAAGGATGCGACCGACCTCACGATCCCGAAGCTCAACGAAATGGCCTATGAGCAGGTTGAGGTTTCCTCGGTTCCGTTCCTGAAATTCGTCGCCAACAAGGGCATCAACGACGACGCCGCCAACTACTCCTTCGTGCTGCGCGGCTATGTCCGGCATTGGCTCGCCAATGTCTGGAGCGAGTTCGACCGGATCAAGCTGACCGACCTGGTCGGCGCCAAGTCGGCCAAAGGCGAAAAATAGTCGGACCTTCGACCTTGATGGGGCTGGATTAGGCGAAAATTTGGCCTGATATAGCGGGCGATGTCGTCCACGCCCGTTTACATCATCTGCTCGCCCCGCCCGCAGGTCGGCAAGACGCTGATCGCGCGGCTGCTCGGAGAATTCCTGCTGCTCAAGAACGGCGACGTGGTCTGCTACGACATCAATCTGAAGGAGCCGTCGCTGCTCGACTACCTGCCGCGGATCACCGAAACCGCTGACGTGATCGACACCTACGGCAAGATGCAGCTGATGGACCGCGTCATCGCCAATGACGGCATCGGCAAGGTGATCGACCTCGGCTACCACGCCTTCGACGAATTCTTCAAAATGTGCGGCGAGATCGGGCTGATGAAGGAGGCGCTGCGCCGCCGCGTCGCGCCGGTCATTCTGTACGTCGCCGATACCGACCGCGCCTCGGTGCGCGCCTACCAGACACTGCGCGGCATGATCCCGCCGAATGCGCTGATCGTCATCGACAACGAGTTCGTGGTGCGCGGCGAGCTGCCGCCTGCCATGACCGCCAGCCGGGTGCTGCGCTTCCGCGCGCTGCCGGTATTCCTGAAAACCTATATCGACCGGCTGAACTTCTCCTTCACCGGCTATCTGCGCCAGGAAAAGGATTCATCGACCGAGCTGCATCAATGGATCCGGCGGAACTACACGACGTTCCGCGATCTTGAAATGAGCGTGCTGTTGCAGCGGGGATGACTCTACTCCCTCGCCCCGCTCTTGCGGGGAGAGGGTCGGGGTGAGGGGCTGGTTCCGCAGATTCGACCGAGATTGAAGTGCGCGGAGAGTCCCACTCACCCGGATCGCATCTTCGATGCGATCCGGCCTCTCCCCGCACGCGGGGCGAGGCTAAGAGATCAATGCCCCTCGAACGCCATCAGCGTGCGCACCGGAACGTCCATCGCGCGCAGCTTGGCGGCGCCGCCGAGATCGGGGAGGTCGACGATGAAGCAGGCCGCGACCACATTGGCGCCGATCTGGCGCAGCAGCTTCACCGCGCCCTCCGCAGTGCCGCCGGTCGCGATCAGATCGTCGACCAGGATCACGCGCTCGCCGGGCTGCACGGCGTCGGCATGCATCTCCATCTCATCGATGCCGTATTCCAGCGAGTAGGCGATCCGCACCGTGGTGTGCGGAAGCTTGCCCTTCTTGCGGATCGGCACGAAGCCGGCGGACAGCTGATGCGCCACCGCGCCGCCGAGGATGAAGCCGCGGGCCTCGATGCCCGCGACCTTGTCGACCTTCGCCCCCGCCCAGGGATGCACCAGCTCGTCGACGGCGCGGCGGAAGGCCCTTGCATCCGCGAGCAGCGTCGTGATGTCGCGAAACAGGATGCCCTTCTTCGGGTAGTCCGGGATGGTGCGAACAGTCGCCTTGATGTCGTGGTCGAAGGTCATTGGTCTCGCAATCCTCAATTGGCCGGCGGATTAAGCCGGAATGCATTCTCGACAATGCGCAGGCCGACCTCGTTGCCGAGCGACATCAGCGATTCCGGATGGAATTGCACGCCGCCGACCGGCAGGGTCTTGTGCTCGATCACCATCGCGACGCCGTCTTCGGTGGTCGCGGTCACCGCCAGCACCTCGGGCACGCTGTCGCGCTCGACAAACAGCGAGTGGTAGCGGCCGATCACGATCTCATTGGGCAGGTTCCGCATCAGCCGGCCACCGCGCACCTGGACGCGCGACGGACGGCCATGCGCGGGCTGACCGAGCTGGCCGAGCTGGCCGCCGAAATACTCGCCGATCGCCTGCACACCGAGGCAGACGCCGAAGATCGGCAGCTGCTTCTCGAGCGCGGTATCGATGGTTTTCGCGATGCCGAAATCCTCCGGCCGACCCGGCCCGGGCGACAGCACCAGGAGGTCCCAGCCCTTCTTCTTGAGCATGTCCTGGGCATGGATGTGCCTGACCACGGTGACGTTGGCGCCGACCTGGCGGAAGTAATCGGCCAGCATGTGCACGAAGCTGTCGTCGTGATCGATCAAGAGCACGTTCTTGCCGGAGCCGGTGGCATCGGGTGCGAAATCGGACAGCGGCTTCGGCGGATCGCCGCGCAGCGCCTGGAACAGCGCCGCGGCCTTGACCTGGCACTCGCGGTCTTCGGCGGCGGGATCGGAATCGAACAGGCAGGTCGCGCCGACGCGCACCTCGGCGAGACCGTCCTTCATGCGGATGGTGCGGATGGTCAGGCCGGTGTTGATGCTGCCGTCGAAATTGACGCAGCCGATCGCGCCGGCATACCAGCGCCGCGGCGACCGCTCGTGATCCTCGACGAACTGCATCGCCCACAGTTTCGGCGCGCCGGTCACGGTGACCGCCCAGGCATGGGTCAGGAAGGCGTCGAGCGAGTCGAAGCCCGGCCGCAGCATGCCTTCGACATGGTCAACGGTGTGGAACAGCTTTGAGTAGGTCTCGATCTGACGCCGCGCCAGCACCTTGATGGTGCCGGGCACGCAGACGCGCGCCTTGTCGTTGCGGTCGACGTCGGTGCACATATTGAGCTCGAACTCGTCCTTCTCCGAGTTCAACAGCTTGCGGATCTGCTCGGCATCGCCGATCGAGTCCGAGCCGCGCGCGATGGTGCCCGAGATCGGGCAGGTCTCGACCCGGCGGCCGTCGGAGCGCACGAACATCTCCGGCGACGCGGAGACCAGGAATTCGCCGTCGCCGAGATTCATCAGCGCGCCATAGGGCGACGGGTTGATGCGGCAAAGCCGCTGGAACACTTCAGCCGGCGAGCGCTCGCAGGGCTCGGCAAACAGCTGCCCGGGCACCGCCTCGAACAGGTCGCCGCGGGCAAACGCCGCGCGCGCGACCTCGACAGTCGCCTGATATTCGCCGGGCGCGTGATCGGCAAAGCCTTGCCGGCCGTTCCTGGCGTAGAGGCTCGGCGCGGTCTCCTGCGGCAGGCCGGCGGTGGATTTGCCCTTCCACGCGAACTCGTAAGTGAGCGCCACGCCGCGGCCGGTGGCGCGGTCATAGGCCAGCAGCCGGTCCGGCACATAGAGCACGATGTCGCGCTGGTCGGCCTCGCGGGCGCGCTTCTGCACGAGGTCCTCGATCTGGAACACGAGGTCGTAGGCGAAGGCGCCGAACAGGCCGAGCAGCGGATCGGCATTGGAGGTGAACGCCGCCACCATGTCGCGCACCAGCGACATCACGCTGGCGCGGCGGGTGCGCTGGTCTTCCTCGACCGGCGCGGCGCCGCGAATGATATGGCCGGCGAGCCGCGTTGCGGTCCGCTCCGATATCACGACGCAGGGCTCGCGCAGCACGTCGCCGAGGAAGGCGATCAGGACCTCGCCGCGCGGGTTCAGCGCCTGCAACGAGAAGTTGGTACCTGACGTCTCCAGCACCAGCGGCGGATCGGCAAAGCCGAGGTCAAAGCTCTCGTAGCGGCCCGGTACCGTCGTGCCCGAGGACAGCACCACGCCGCGGCGGCGGTCCAGCAGCGCGATCAAATCGTCGAGGCGGTTGGCGCCGCCGGTGAACTGCTCGACCACGCGCGCGACCGCAAGGCCGCCATTGGTCAGGTATTCGCTCTTGGCCGGCAGGGAGAAGACTGTCCTGTTCATGTGATCCTCTTACGAGACTTGCCGAGAGAGCGCCACACAGGACAAACGAAGGGCAAATAAACTAACCATCGGTCGCACTGCGATGGCGACCTTCGACGTTTGTGAAAAAAGAAAACGCACCGGCCACCTATGAGAAGGTGGGCCACCAACGACGGGATGGGCTGGCAACGGTGCTCATGGCCCGTTACTCACCACCGGGCGCGGGCCGTGTCAAGAGATGGCCCGGCAGCCCTGCCCCAAGGCGGGACGCCCCCTGGACGGCATTTTCGGGGTTTGAAGGGGCAAGAAACCGCGTAGCATTTGCCGAAATGGCGGCCGGCCGGCCGCCCAAAAACAGACAAATGGCGGAGGCGCAGATGGCGATTTTGGGTCTCGGATATGCCGGCTTCGGCTCCGACGCGCTCGACGACTGGCGGCAGTTCGGCACTGGCCTCGTCGGGCTGCAGGCGGTCGAGCGCGGCAACTCGTTGCTCGCGTTCCGGATGGATGACCGCAAGCAGCGCATCGTGATCGACCGCGCCCAGGGCGAAGGCACCCGGTTCTTCGGCTGGGAGGTGGCTGACCGTGCGGCCCTCGACGCGCTGGCCGCACGGCTGGAACGTGCCGGCGTCGCCGTGACCGCGGAGCCGCAGGCGCTCGCTGACGCGAGGCGGGTGCGCGGCCTGATCTCGTTTCGGGATCCCGCCGGCAACCGTCTCGAGGCGTTTCATGGCGCCGAGATCGACGACACGCCGTTCAGGCCGGGGCGCTCGATCTCCGGCTTCCGCACCGGGCCGCTTGGCCTCGGCCACGCGGTGCTGACGGTCGAGCACATCGCCCCGGTGATGAGCTTCTACGTCGACGTGCTCGGCTTCGGTTTAAGCGACTACATCGAAAAACCGTTCCGCGCCTATTTCTTCCACGTCAACGCCCGCCACCACTCGCTGGCGCTGATCGAGACCGGCACGAACGGCATGCATCATCTGATGGTCGAGTTGTTCTCGCTCGACGATGTCGGCCAGGCCTATGACGTCGCCCAGCAGGAAGACCGGGTCAACGTCACGCTCGGCCGTCACACCAATGATCTGATGACGTCGTTCTACGCCAGGTCGCCGTCCGCCTTCATGGTCGAGTGCGGCTGGGGCGGCCGCGAGATCGATCCGGTGAACTGGACGCCGTTCGAGATGCATGACGGCCCGAGCCTGTGGGGCCACGAGCGGGTCTGGCTGTCGCTGGAGGACCGCGCCGTCGCGCGCGAGATGCGGATGCGCGCCGCCGCCGAGGGCAAGCGCGCGCCGGTGCAGGTGATGGAAGGCAATTTCAGGCTGATGTCGGGGACCTGCCCGTGGTGGGACGGGGTGAAGGAAAGTTAAGTCTCGCCGTCGTCCCTGCGAAAGCAGGGACCCATAACCAGACGGCGTAGTTATTTTGGGGAGATGACTGTCCGAGTGCCTATTACGACGGCCGCGGCGTATGGGTCCCTGCTTTCGCAGGGACGACACAACGTCCGCGCGTCGTACCTCTACCCCAGATGCTTCTTGAAGAAGTCCGTGGCGCGGCCCCAGGCGAGTTCGGCGGCCTCGCGGTCGTGCACCGACTGGCGCTGCTCGTTGACGA
This sequence comes from Bradyrhizobium ferriligni, assembly GCF_056837965.1. Classification (NCBI taxonomy): domain Bacteria; kingdom Pseudomonadati; phylum Pseudomonadota; class Alphaproteobacteria; order Hyphomicrobiales; family Nitrobacteraceae; genus Bradyrhizobium; species Bradyrhizobium ferriligni. The sequence goes on along the minus strand of NZ_JBXEJO010000056.1, from coordinate 23,714 downwards.
AGGCGTGCTCGGCGTCATAGCGGAACAGCTCGAGCGACTTGCCGGCGGCCTTCATCGCCTTCTCGAAATTGCCGACGAGCTCGGGCGTGCACCAGTCGTCCTTGTTGGCGAAATGCGCCTGCAGCGGAATCCTGACGTCGGCGGGCTTGGCGGCCTGCTCCGGCGGAATGCCGTAGAACACGACGCCCGCGGTCAATTCCGGCACATGCACCGAACCGATGATGGTCACCGCGCCGCCGAGGCAGAAGCCGGTCAGGCCGACCTTGGCGCCGTTCTTGGCGAGATACTGCGCGGCGCCGCGCACCGTCTGCGTGGTGGCGTCCATGAAGTCGAGCGAGTTCATCTCTTTGCCCGCGGCATCGGTGTCGTGATACGGCACCACCTTGCCCTTGTAGAGATCGGGCGCCAGCGCATCGAAGCCGGCCACCGCGAAGCGGTCGCACAGGCCCTTGATCTGGTCCGACAGGCCCCACCATTCCTGGATCACGACGACGCCGGGTGCGTTGCCGCGCGCCGCATTGGCGAGATAGCCCGACGCTTCCTTGCCGTCCGGACGCTTGAAGCTGATGCTGGTACCCATGAGTTCCTCCGCAATGTTTGCCGGCTGATTGGCCGGCATCTTGTCCGCACTCGGCGGCCGACGCAATTGACGACACTGTCATTCCGGGTTCGATGCTACCGCGTCACCCCGGAATGACGGAGAGATTGCAAACAAAAAAGCCCCCGAAGGGGCTTTTTCAAACTCGCTATGCCGTACCCGAGATCAGTGGGCGTTGGCCCAGACCTTGCGCTTGGTGAAGTACATCAGGAAGGCGAAGACGACCAGGAAGAAGAACACCTGCATGCCGATCCGCTTGCGCTCCTCCATATGCGGCTCGGCGGCCCACATCAGGAACGTGGTGACGTCATGCGCGTACTGCTTGACCGTCGCCGGCGAACCGTCGTCGAAGGTCACCTGACCATCGGACAGCGGCTTCGGCATCTTGATGGCGTGGCCGGGGAAGTACTTGTTGTAGTACGAGCCCTCCGGGATCGTGACGCCCGCCGGAGCCTTGTCCTCGAAGCCCTGCAGGATGGCGTCGACGTAGTCGGGTCCCTGCTCCTGGTACTGGGTGAAGAAGTCGATCGCGAACTGCGGGAAGCCGCGCTTGTAGGACCGCGCCTTGGTGATCAGCGAGAGGTCGGGCGGCGCCGCGCCGCCATTGGCCGCGCGCGCGGCCTGCTCGTTCGGGAACGGCGACGGGAAGTAGTCCGCCGGGCGGCCCGGACGCTCGAACATCTCGCCCTGGTCGTTCGGACCGTCCTTGATCTTGTACTCGGACGCGAACGCCGCCGCCTGCGCTGGCGAATAGCCGGGACCGCCGGGATCGGCGAGGTTGCGGAACGCGACATAGGACAGGCCGTGACAGGCGGCACAGACTTCCTTGTAGACCTTCAGGCCGCGCTGCAGCGAGCCACGGTCATAGGTGCCGAAAGGACCGGAGAACGACCACTTCTGGGCCGGCGGCGCGTTGCCACCCTCCTCGGCCTTGGCGTTCTGGGTGCCGCCGACGAGCAAGCTGCCGGCCACCACCATCGCGAGCATCACAGAGGCCGCGGTCGCGGCCCTGCCCTTGCTCTTCGCCAGCACGTCGTCGGCGATCGAGTTCGGCACCGGACGCGGCGTCTCGATGCGGGCGAGCAGCGGCAGCACGATCAGGAAGTAAGCGAAGTAGCAGACCGTCAGGATGCGGCCGGCGATCACATAGATGCCTTCCGGCGGCTGCGAGCCGAGGTAGCCGAGCAGGATGCAGACCACCACGAAGATCCAGAAGAACTGCTTGGCCAGCGGGCGATACTTCGACGAACGGGTCCGTGCGCTGTCGAGCCAGGGCAGGAAGCACAGGATGATGATCGCCGAGAACATCGCCACGACGCCGGCGAGCTTGTTCGGGATCGAACGCAGGATCGCGTAGAACGGCAGGTAGTACCATTCAGGCACGATGTGCGCCGGCGTCACGCCCGGGTTCGCCGGGATGTAGTTGTCGGCGTCGCCGAGATAGTTCGGCATGTAGAAGATGAACCAGGCGAAGAAGATCAGGAAGCAGGACACGCCGAACATGTCCTTGATCGTCGCATACGGCGTGAAGGCAACGGTGTCCTTCTCGGTCTTGGCCTCGACGCCGGCCGGGTTGTTCTGACCTGCGACGTGCAGCGCCCAGACGTGCAGCACGACCACGCCGGCGATCACGAACGGGAGCAGATAGTGCAGCGAGAAGAAGCGGTTCAGTGTCGGGTTGCCGACCGAATAGCCGCCCCACAGCAGGGTCACGATGCTCTCGCCGAAATAGGGCACGGCCGAGAACAGATTGGTGATGACGGTGGCGCCCCAGAAGCTCATCTGGCCCCACGGCAGCACGTAGCCCATGAAGCCCGTCGCCATCATCAGGAGGTAGATGATGACGCCGAGAATCCACAGCACCTCACGCGGCTCCTTGTACGACCCGTAATAGAGGCCGCGGAACATATGGATGTAGACGGCGAAGAAGAACATCGACGCGCCGCACGCATGCATGTTGCGCAGCAGCCAACCGTAATTGACGTCGCGGACGATCAGTTCGACCGACTTGAAGGCGAGGTCGGCGTGCGGCGTGTAGTGCATCGCCAGGATCACGCCGGTCAGGATCTGCAGCGCCAGCATCATCGAAAGGATGGCGCCGAAGGTCCACCAGTAGTTCAGGTTGCGCGGCGTCGGATAGGCCACGAACGAGGAGTGGATCAGGCCGAAGATCGGAAGGCGCCGTTCGATCCACTTCAAGGCGGGGTTGCTCGGTTGGAAATCAGATGGTCCGCTCATTGATGCGATCCTGAAGAAGAAAAACGACGCGATGGGTCCAAGTGGAAGCCGAAATCCCGGAGGGGCCGGGACTTAGCCGATCTGGATTTTGGTGTCGGAAAGGAAGGCGTAGGGCGGCACCGCCAGGTTGGCGGGCGCGGGCCCCTGGCGGATACGACCGGAGGAGTCGTACTGCGAGCCGTGGCAGGGGCAGAAGAAGCCGTCGTAATTGCCTTCATGGGCGATCGGGATGCAGCCGAGATGGGTGCAGATGCCAATCACAACCAGCCACTGGTCGTGGCCGGCCTTGACGCGGGCCGAGTCGGGCTGCGGATCGGGCAGGCTCGAGAGCGCCACGCTTTGGGCCTCCTGGATCTGCTTCTTGGTGCGATGGCTGATGTAGATCGGCTTGCCGCGCCAGAAGACCTTGATGTCCTGGCCCTCGGCGATCGGCGTCAGATCGACCTCGATCGGCGCGCCGGCCGCGATCGTCGCGGCATCCGGGTTCATCTGGGCAACCAGCGGCCAGACGGTGGCGGCTGCGCCGACCGCGGCGGCAGCTCCGGTTGCAACAAAGAGAAAATCACGGCGTGTCGGATGGTCCGCCGAAGACGCTGTCGTCACGATTCCTAGCCCTTTCTTTTCTGCAGCCGGTGGAACCGCCCTGGAGACGCAGGACGCGCCCCAAGAAAGGCTGCCGGCGCCCGCGGCCCCCGCGGCGGCAGAAAACCGCTATTCCCCACCCCAAATGGCGGAACAGCAGTCCAGAATCGTTCTATTGGCACCCTTGCCGGACGAGCGCAAGCCCGCTATCGGCTCGCACACGTGCAATGCACGAAATCCGCGCCGAGCGATGTTTTATTGAGACAATTTCATCCGGATTTCACAGGCCGCCCGCACCATGCAGATCGCGCTGTTCCAGCCCGACATCCCCCAGAATACAGGGACGATTCTGCGCCTCTGCGCCTGCCTGGACGTGTCAGCCCATATCATCGAACCGGCGGGATTCGACACCTCGGATCGGAATTTCCGCCGGGCGGGTATGGACTATCTCGACCATGTGCGGTTGAAGCGTCACGACTCATGGTCGAAATTCGAGGAATGGCGGGCCGAGGCCGGATGCCGGCTGGTGCTGTTCACGACCAGGGCGGCGAAATCCTACCTTGATTTCGCGTATACGGCCTCCGATGTCCTGCTGTTCGGGCGCGAGACGGCAGGGGTGACCGACGCGGTGGTGGCCGCAGCGGATGCGCGGCTGGTGATTCCGATCCGGCCGACCATGCGTTCGCTCAATGTGGCCGTCACGGCGGCCATGGCCGTCGGCGAGGCGCTGCGGCAGACCGGTTCAAGAATCGCCGGTACGGCAACTTAAGGGATTTTTGGTGAGCTACGCGGTCAAGGAGATCTTTCTCACCCTGCAGGGCGAAGGCGCCCATGCGGGCCGGGCCTCCGTGTTCTGCCGCTTCGCCGGCTGCAACCTCTGGAGCGGCCGCGAGCAGGACCGCGCCGGCGCCGTCTGCAAATTCTGCGACACCGATTTCGTCGGCACCGACGGCACGCTGGGCGGCCGTTATGCAACCGCGGACAAGCTTGCCGGCACCATTGCCGCGCAATGGACAGGAGGCGAAGCCGACCGCTACGTCGTCCTGACCGGCGGCGAGCCGCTGCTGCAGGTCGACGCGGCCCTGATCGAGGCCCTGCACGGCCACGGCTTTGCGATCGCGATCGAGACCAACGGCACCATCGCCCCGCCCGACGGGCTCGACTGGATCTGCGTCAGTCCCAAGGCTGCAGCCGAGCTCGTGATCCGCAAGGGGCACGAGCTCAAACTTGTCTATCCGCAGGTGGAGAACGCTCCGGAGGATTTCGCCGGCCTCGCCTTCGAGCGCTTCTCGCTGCAGCCGATGGACGGCCCCGATGTGATCGAGAATACCGAGCGGGCAATCGCCTATTGCCTGAAGCACCCGCAATGGCGCCTTAGCGTGCAGACGCACAAGACGCTCGGGATTAGATGAACTAACAGAATCGGATTGTTGAACGAGATGTGGGAATTGACGAAAGCGTTTCGGTTCGAGGCTGCGCATGCGCTGTCCGGAACGACATTTGGCACCGCCAGCGAGGAGATTCACGGCCACTCCTTCCGCGCCGAAGTCACGGTGCGCGGCACGCCCGACCCGAAAACCGGCATGGTGATCGATCTCGGCCTGCTCGAACGCGCGATGGCCGAGGTGCAGAAGACGCTCGACCATAAGTTCCTCAACAAGATCGAGGCGATCGGCGTGCCGACACTGGAGAATCTGTCGCGCTTCATCTGGGAGCGGCTGCAACACGCAGGCAAGCTGAGCCGCGTCAGCGTCCATCGCGACAGCTGCAACGAGAGCTGCACATACTTCGGCCCGCAAGGTTAGTCATGCTGCCAACAGACCCCGCCATCATCGAGGACCGCAAGGCGCGTGCGCGCGGCTGGTTCGAGGCGCTGCGCAACGACATCTGCGCGGCCTTCGAGAAGCTCGAGGATGACGCCCCATCCAGGCTTTATCCCGGCGCCGCCGGCCGGTTCGCGCGGACCCCCTGGGACCGCACCGACCACACCGGCAAGCCGGGCGGCGGCGGCGTGATGTCGATCATGAAGGGCCGGCTGTTCGAAAAGGTCGGCGTGCACTGCTCGACCGTGCACGGCGAGTTCGCTCCCGAATTCCGCGCGCAGATTCCCGGTGCCGCCGATGACCCACGCTTTTGGGCCTCGGGCATTTCGCTGATCGCGCATCTGCGCAATCCGAACGTGCCCGCCGTGCACATGAACACCCGCTTCGTCGTCACCACCAAGGCCTGGTTCGGCGGCGGCGCCGACCTGACGCCGGTGCTGAACCGCCGGCGCACCCAGGAGGACCCCGACACGGTCGCCTTCCACGCCGCGATGAAGGAGGCGTGCAGTAGGCCGAACGGCGTCGCCGACTACGACAAGTACAAGAAATGGTGCGACGCCTATTTCTACCTGCCGCACCGCAAGGAAGCGCGCGGCATCGGCGGCATCTTCTATGACTGGCACGACAGCGGCGACTGGGAGGCCGATCTCGCCTTCACCCAGGACGTCGGGCGCAGCTTCCTGAAGATCTATCCCGACCTGGTGCGGCGCAATTTCGCGGCCGCCTGGAGCGCGGAGGACCGCGACGAGCAGCTGGTCCGCCGCGGTCGCTATGTCGAGTTCAACCTGCTCTATGATCGCGGCACCATCTTCGGCCTGAAGACCGGCGGCAATGTGGATTCAATCCTGTCGTCGCTGCCGCCGGAGGTGAAATGGCCCTGATGAACCTGCCGCGCGCGATGCTGATCGACATGGACGACACCATCCTGTCGGCCTATGGACGCCCCGAGATCGCCTGGAACACGATCACCACGGAGTTCGCCGCGGAGCTGGCGCCCCTGCCCCCGGATCAGGTCGCGACGGCGCTGTTGGCCTATGCGCGGCAATTCTGGTCGACCGCCGAGCCGATCTGGCGGATCAAGCTCGGCGAGGCGCGGCGGCTGACCGTGAAGGGCGGTTTCGCGGCGCTCGTGGCAGCCGGTCACCGCGCGCTGCCGGACGATCTCGCGGACCGCATCGCCGATCGCTTCACCGCCTATCGCGAGGAGGAGATGTTCGTCTTCCCCGGCGCGCATGAAGCGATCGATGCGTTGAAGGCGCTCGGCATCAAGCTCGCGCTGGTCACCAACGGCGCCGCGGACATGCAGCGCGCCAAGGTCGAGCGCTTCGCGCTCGGCCATCGCTTCGATCACATCCAGATCGAGGGCGAGCACGGCTTCGGCAAGCCGGAGGAGCGCGCCTACCTGCACGCGATGGAAGCGCTCGGCGTCACCGCATCCGACACCTGGATGATCGGCGACAATCTCGAGTGGGAAGTCGTGGCGCCGCAGCGGCTTGGCATCTATGCGATCTGGATGGACGTGCACGGTGTCGGGCTGCCGCCGGGATCGACCATCAAGCCCGACCGCATCATCCGCTCGCTGAGCGAACTGGTTCCTGCCGCGCGCAGATAGCGCATCGCGGCCGTTTTCCACGTCAATTCCATTCAAGCTGGCGCCGGCCGTGATTTGACTGTCATCACCGGTCGCTAGCCTGCTGCCCGCGTCATCCAGCGCGGAGGGAAAATCATGGAACTGAAACCAGGCGATGTCGTCATGCTGAAGTCCGGCGGCCATCCGATCACGGTCGTCGAAATCGACGAGGACAAGGTCGCGTGTCTGTGGATGGGCACGGACGGCGACCTGTTTCGCGAAACCTTGCCGCTCGTCGCACTCGAATCGACCGAGCTCGATCCGGAGGACGATGAAGAGGAAGACGACGAAGACGAGGACGACGAGGAAGAAGACGACGACGGCGACCGCAAGAAGAAGCGCAAGGCGGCGTGAGATCCGTTGGCGCGATGCTGACTGGCAGGTGCCGGCAGCATCGCCTCCGCTTCCCGTCAGAGTACGCGCAGCGCGCATGCAATCATCACCACGCCGCCGGTGACCACGGCGGCATCGAGGATCGCGGTGTGGATATGCACCGGCATCCGCTCGACAAAGGCCTTGGCCAGGAACGCGCCGGGAATGGCGACCAGGCCGATCAGCAGCGCAAGCGCCAGTACCTGCGCGGTAATGACGCCGGTCAAGCCGAACACCGAAATCTTGACCGCGGCACTTGTCAGCGAAATCACCGCATCGGTCGCAACCACGGCGGCGCCTTCGAGCCCCGCCGCCATCAGCAGCGACAGCAGGATGACGCCCGAGCCCGCGGTGCCGCCGACCACGACGCCATAACCGACGGCACCGGCCGCAAGGCCCCGCTCACCGATCCTGACGCTGTGCTTGCGCAACAGCCGCCTGAGCGGCACGCTGAGGATCAGCATGCCCCCGATCACGAGCGACGCGCCGGCGCTGGTCAGCCTTGTATAGCCGTAGGCGCCGAGCGCCGTGGAGAACAGCGCCGCCGCGATCACGATGAATGCCTTGCGGCGGTCGGCAAACCTGACAAAGGCGACGAAGCGGCTGGAATTGGTGAAGATCGACGAGATCGCGATGATCGGCACGACCGGCTCGGCGCCGACCATCGGCACCAGCACCAGCGGCATCAGGGCGCCGGTGCCATAGCCGGCAAGACCACCGATCACGGAAGCAAACAGCGCAACGGCTGCGACAAGCAGAATTTGAAGGAGCGAGATATCTGCGAAGCCGGAGAGGAAATTCAAAGCCGATGATCGCGGGTGAAGCGGGAAACGGTCTGGTCGGCGATGCCAGACAACACCTGCGGATCGAGCGGGAAATCCGCGGCTAGCCAAGCATCCTCGGCCAGGGTCAGTACATGCCCCAGTGCCGGTCCCTCGGCAATGCCGCGCGCGACGAAATCCGACGCCCTCAAGGGAAAGTGAGGCGCGCGCCAGCGCTCTGGCAGCGTGGCGAGCGCGCGCCATTGATCGACATCCTGGCCCGCGCCGGTGCGCGCCCAGGCGAGCAGCAACCGGTCGCGATAGGGCTCCTCGTCGAGCCGGTAGAGCCTGCGCTTGGCATGGGCCTCGTCCATGCCGGGCAAGCGCCACCAGCGATGGCCCATCGAATCGAGCGCCTTGGCTTCGGCATTGGAGAGCCGCAGCCGGCTGGCGATACGCCGCGCGTCCTCGGTGACGGCGACCGTCAGCGCAGCCAGCCTTCGCATCGCGCTCGGCGCCAGCTTCATCAGTTGCTCGATCTCGATCATCGCCGCGAACGGGCCGGTATAGGCGACGCCGCCGAACAGCGGCTGCAGCAAGCCGCCGTCACTCATCGCGACCACCGCACTCGCGGCGCCGTTCGCGACCACGAGCTTGAGCATCTCCATGCGAATCCGCTCGGCCGAGAGGCCGGCCAATCCGGCGCGCCCACTGACGCAGGCGAGATAGCCGGCGCGATCGACCTCGCCCGCGCCATAGGCGGCATGGAAACGGAAGAAGCGCAGGATGCGCAGATAGTCCTCGGCAATCCGCTGCGCGGGATCGCCGATGAAGCGCACGCACCTCGCTTCGATGTCGGCGAGACCGCCGACGTGATCATGCACGACGCCCGAGGCGTCGACTGACAGGCCGTTGATGGTGAAGTCGCGCCGCTCGGCGTCGCGCACCCAGTCGCGCCCGAACGCCACCCTGGCCTTGCGGCCATAGGTCTCGGTATCCTCGCGCAGCGTCGTCACCTCGAAGGGCTGGCTGTCGACGACCAGGGTCACCGTGCCGTGCTCGATGCCGGTCGGCACGCTCTTGATGCCCGCTCGCTTGGCGCGGCGGATCACCTCCTCCGGCAGCGCCGTGGTGGCGATGTCGATGTCGGCGAGCGGAATCTGCATCAGGGCGTTGCGCACGGCCCCGCCGATCACCCGCGCTTCCTCGCCGTCGGCATTGAGCAGGCCGAGCACGTGCGCCGCGGGCCCGGAAGCGAGCCATGGCGCGTCGGACAACAGGCGCACCTCGCTCATTTCTCAACTCCCGGCACCAGCTTGCCGTTCTCGATATGGGCGGGAACGTAGGTCGAGTTCGGCGGCGCGCCGGTCAATTCGGCCAGCAGCACGAAGCTCACGATCACCATCACCAGCGCCACCAGCGTCAGCTTCGCCAGCATGTCGAGCGGCCATGACGCCGGCAGCGTCACGCCGGACCGCGTCGCGATGAGGAAGATGGCATAGACCGCGAACGGGACCAGAAAGATTCCGATCTCGGTCAATACCGTGCGGATCATGACAGATAGATCCGCTCATACAACACGCGCAGGATGCCCGCGGTCGCGCCCCAGATGTAGCGCTCGGCGAACGGCATCGCGTAATAGGACCGGTCCATGCCGCGGAATTCCTTGGTGTGGATCTGATGATTCTCGGGATTCATCAGGAAGGCGAGCGGCACCTCGAACGCATCGACCACCTCCGCCTCGTTGATCGCAAGCGTGAATCCCGGCTTCACCTTGGCGACCGTCGGCAGGATGCGGAAGCCGAACGCGGTACCATAAAGGTCGAGATAGCCGACCGGGTCGATGAATTCCCGCTTCAGCCCGACTTCCTCGCAGGCCTCGCGCAGCGCGGCATCGAGCGGCGAGGCGTCGGTGGCGTCGATCTTGCCGCCGGGAAACGAGATCTGGCCGGCATGGCTCGACAGATTGGGCGAGCGCTGCGTCAACAGCACGGTCGGCTCGGGGTGATCGACCACCGGGATCAGCACCGCGGCCGGCCGCACCGGCTGCTCCTGCGCCACGATCTCGAGCATGCGGTCGTTGCCGGAGTCTCCGGTGCGCGGAATGATATGCGGATCGACCAGGCCCGGCGGCACATCGAAAGTGAGCCGCGTGCGGGCCCGCGCGAAGAATTCCGTCGAGCTGATCGTCGCCGGCTCCACCTTCAGCAACGGCTCGTTCAAAGTGCGTCCCTCACCTGACTGGCATCGGCCATCGCGAAGAACTCGCCGCCGGACTCGATGCCGAACATCTCTTGACCATCGACCATCCGCTGCTCGCCCATGTCAACCAGATCGTAATAGAGCGCGCGGGTGACCTTGGCCCACAAATCGGCGCGAACGTGCAGATAGGGCGTCAATCCGCCATCCTCGGCCGCCTCGAATCTGAGGCCGTGGCCTTTCTCGCAATCGACCCAATCGTCGACATTGGTGCGGAACCTGAGCAGGCGGCCGCGCGCGTCTTCCCCGGTCTGCATTTCCACGGCAAGGAACGGCGCGTCGTCGACGCGGATGCCGACCTTCTCCACCGGTGTCACGAGAAAGTGCTTGCCGTCCTCACGCTTCAGGATGGTGGAGAACAGCCGCACCAGCGCGGGGCGGCCGATCGGCGTTCCCATGTAGAACCAGGTGCCGTCAGGCGCGATTCGCATGTCGAGATCGCCGCAGAATGGCGGATTCCACAGGTGAACCGGCGGCAGGCCCTTGCGTCCGGCCGGACCCGATGTCGCAGCTTGATTTGCGGCCGTGGTGAGCCCTTCGAGACCCTTGCTCCCGAGGCCCGTAGTTTCCCTGCCGGAATCGCTCTGCCCTTGCTTCGCCATTGTTTGCCTTAAGGTTTCCTACCTTCAATCTGGCACGTTTGGTGCACATATCCTGAGATGTGGTCGGGATGTCATTCTCGCCACATCGTGATGCCGTTCATACCCTGAAACACCGATAAGGTGGGGATAGTTTAATTCAACGAATACATGGCCTTCGCTCAGGTTTAGCATGAGGGCCAAGATGACGACAGATGATGGCGACAGATGACGCCGCGCCAATGTGCGCGCATCGTCAAGAAGGAGCGGATCGAATGGCTGGTGCAGACAGCGTCGAGAAACTGGAGGATGTGATCGTCCGTTCGGCCGAGCAGGTCGCGGGGCAGATCAAGGCCGCCAAGGAAGCGGTCTCCACCGTCATCTTCGGCCAGGAGCAGGTGATCGAAAACACCCTGGTGACGATCCTGTCCGGCGGCCACGCGCTGTTGATCGGCGTGCCCGGCCTCGCCAAGACCAAGCTGGTCGAAACGCTTGGCGTCACGCTCGGCCTCGATGCCAAGCGCATTCAGTTCACCCCCGACCTGATGCCGTCGGATATTCTCGGCGCCGAAGTGCTCGACGAGAGCTCGGCCGGCAAGCGTTCGTTCCGCTTCATCGCAGGTCCCGTGTTCGCGCAGCTGCTGATGGCCGACGAGATCAACCGCGCCAGCCCGCGCACCCAGTCGGCGCTGCTGCAAGCCATGCAGGAGCAGCACATCACCATTGCCGGCGCGCGGCATGATTTGCCAAAACCATTCCACGTGCTCGCGACGCAGAACCCGCTCGAGCAGGAAGGCACCTACCCGCTGCCCGAAGCGCAGCTCGACCGCTTCCTGATGGAAATCGACGTCGACTATCCTGATCGCGACGCCGAGCGGCGCATCCTGTTCGAAACCACCGGCGCCGAAGAGGCGGCGGCCAAGCCGTCGATGGACGCCGAGACGCTGCTCACCGCGCAACGCCTGGTGCGCCGCCTGCCGGTCGGCGATTCCGTGGTCGAGGCGATCCTGACGCTGGTCCGCGCCGCGCGTCCCGGCACCGAGGGCGGCGAGGCCGGCAAGCTGATCGCATGGGGACCGGGTCCCCGCGCCAGCCAGGCCTTGATGCTCGCGGTGCGTGCCCGTGCATTGCTCGATGGAAGACTCGCGCCGTCGATCGACGATGTGCTCGATCTCGCCGAGCCCGTGCTCAAGCACCGCATGGCGCTGACCTTCTCGGCGCGCGCCGAGGGCCGCACCATTCCCGACGTGATCAAGCAACTGAAGACCCGGATCGGTTGATGGCCGCAGACAACAGGCACCAGAACGAGGAGATCCTTGCGGTTCGACGTGCCGATGGCGAAAGCCGAACGCTCGCCGCGTCGCTGCCGCGTCTGGTGCTTGAGGCCCGCCGTGTCGCCGCCAACGTCATCCATGGCCTGCACGGCCGCCGCCGCGCCGGCTCGGGCGAGAATTTCTGGCAATACCGCCGCTTCGTCTCCGGCGAGCCGTCGCAGCGCGTCGACTGGCGCCGCTCGGCACGCGACGACCATCTCTATGTCCGCGAGCAGGAGTGGGAAGCCGCGCACACGGTGTGGATCTGGCCCGACCGCTCGCCGTCAATGGCCTTTGCCTCGCGCGAGGCGCGCGACAGCAAGCTGGAGCGCGGACTGATCGTAGCCTTCGCGCTCGCCGAGTTGCTCGTTGCGGGCGGAGAACGCGTCGGCATTCCCGGCCTGATGAACCCGACCGCAAGCCTCAACGTGATCGACAAGATGGCCGAAGCGATGTTGCACGACGAGAAGACGCGCGCGAGCCTGCCGCCGTCCTTCGTGCCGTCGTCGCTGGCCGAAGTCGTCGTGTTGTCGGATTTCTGGTCGCCGATAGCAGAAATCACGGCGATGCTGGCCGGGCTTTCCTCCTCCGGCGCGCACGGCGCCGCGATCCAGGTCGTCGATCCGGCCGAAGAGACCTTCCCTTATTCCGGCCGTGTCGAATTTGTCGAGCCGGAGGCCGGCAGCGTCATCACCGCAGGCCGCGCGGAAAGCTGGGCGAACGACTATGTCGCGCGCGTCGCGCTGCATCGCGACCAGATCCGCAATGAGACCAACCGGCTCGACTGGCTGTTCTCGACCCACACCACCAGCCGCTCCGCGGCCGAGCTGCTGTTGTTCCTGCATGCCGGCATGATGGTGAGCAAGGGCGGTGGTCGCTCAACAGTCAAGGCGGGACGCAGCGCATGATCGCAGGCCTCCCCCTCTCCTTTGCCGAACCGCTGCTGCTGCTGGGACTGGTCAGCCTGCCGGTGCTGTGGTGGCTCTTGCGCGTGATGCCGCCGCGGCCGCGCCGGATCGAATTCCCGCCGACGCGGCTATTGTTCGACATCGCGCCCAAGGAGGAGACGCCGTCGCGCACGCCGTGGTGGCTGACGCTGCTGCGGCTCGCCGCCGCCGCGCTCGTCATCTTCGCCGCCGCCGGCCCGATCTGGAATCCGCAGACCGGCGTCGCCGCCGGTAAATTGCCGCTGGTGATCCTGCTCGACGACGGCTGGAGCGCGGCCTCGAGCTGGGATGCGCGGATCAGGGCCGCGGACGAACTGGTCGCCAACGCCGACAGCGACCGTCGCGGTGTCGCGCTGGTGCCGCTGTCCGAGCCCGCGCGCGACATCACGCTGATGCCGGCCGGCGCCGCGCGCGTCGCGCTGCGCCAGCTCGCGCCAAAGCCCTACTCGATCGATCGGGTTGAAACCCTCAGCGCGCTGGAACGTTTCCTCAAATCGACCGGCGACTGCGACATCGCCTGGCTGTCCGACGGTGTCGACACCGGCCGCGGCAGCGAATTCACCGAGGGGCTCGGCAAGGTGATCGAGAGCCGCAATCTGACGATCTATGCGGGCGGAGCGCAGTCGGCGCAGGCGCTGGTCGCGGCCGAGAACGCCGCCGCCAAGATGACGGTGAAGGTGCTGCGCACCGAGACCGGCATCGCGGCGGGAACGGTGCGCGCGGTCGACGCCAAGGGCTCGCCGATCGGCGAGGCCCGCTACACATTCGGACCGCAGGATCGCGAGACCGAAGCCGCCTTCGATCTTCCGGTCGAGTTGCGCAATGACATCGCACGACTCGAAATCTCCGGCGAGCATTCGGCCGGCGCCGTGCAGCTGCTCGACCGGCGCTGGCGCCGCCGCGCCATCGGCGTGGTCTCGGGTGCGAGCAACGACACCGCGCAGCCGCTCCTGGCGTCGACCTTCTATCTCTCCCGCGCGCTGTCGCCATTCGCCGATGTCAGGCTCGGCGATCGCGGTGCGCCGCAGCAGGTGATCGGACAATTCCTCGACCAGCGGCTGCCGATGATCGTGATGGCCGATGTCGGCACGCTGTCGCCGGAGATCCGCGACCGGCTCAATGCCTGGATCGAGCAAGGCGGCGTGCTGGTGCGCTTCGCAGGTCCACGTCTCGCCCAGGCCGATGACGACCTCGTTCCCGTCAAGCTGCGCCGCGGCGGACGCACGCTCGGCGGCAGCCTGACCTGGGAGAAGCCGCAGCACATGGCCTCGTTCGCCGCCGATGGCCCGTTCTCGGGCCTCACCGTGCCGAAGGATATCACCGTCAACCGCCAGGTGCTGGCCGAGCCCGACGCCGTGCTCTCGACCAAGAGCTGGGCCTCGCTGGAGGACGGCACGCCGCTCGTCACCGGCGAGCGTCGCGGCAAGGGCGTGGTCAGCCTGTTCCATGTCGGCGCCGACATGCGCTGGTCGGATCTGCCGATGTCCGGCACCTTCGTCGAGATGCTGCGCCGGCTGATCGACATGTCCGGCTATACCTCGAAGCCCGGCCCCGGCGTCGCCAGCGATCCCAATGCCGAGACCGTTGCGCCGCTGCGCACGCTCGACGGCTTCGGCGTCTTCGGCCCGCCGCCCTCGAGCGCCAAGCCGATGTCGGCAGACTATCGCGATCGCGGGACCGCCGACCATCCGCCCGGCTTCTACGGCACGGTCGAGAGCCCGATCGCGGTCAACACGCTCGCCTCCGCCGATCGCATCGCGCCGCTCGACACCTCGGCCCTGCGCGCGACGCGTGCGAGCTACACCAACGCCGAGCCGCGCGATCTGCGCGGCATCATGCTGTCGACGGCGCTGGCGCTGTTCCTGCTCGATGCGATCGTGGTCGCCATGCTCGGCGGCGGCCTCGCCGCGCTGATCCGGCGGCGCGCGGCACCGGCCGTGCTCGTTTTGGCCTTCATCCTTGCGACCACGATGGTGCCCTCGCCGAGCCGCGCGCAGAACGCCAGCAGCGACGACTTCGCCATCAAGGCGGTGTCGCAAACGCGGCTGGCCTATGTCGTCACCGGCAATGCCGACGTCGATTCCATCGTCAAGGCGGGGATGTCCGGACTGACGCTGTTCCTCGGACAGCGCACCGCGCTGGAGGCCGGCGATCCCGTCGGCATCGATCCCGCGCGCGACGAGCTGGCGTTCTTCCCCTTGATCTACTGGCCGATCGTGCCGGGCGCGCCGAAGCCGCCGCAGGACGCCATCAACAAGATCGACGCCTACATGAAGCAGGGCGGCACCGTCATCTTCGATACCCGTGACGCCGTCGAGGCGCCGCCGGGCGACAACGGCTCATCGCAAACGCCCGGCATGCAGACGCTGCGCGAATTGCTGTCGACCCTCGATGTGCCCGAGCTCGAGCCGGTGCCGCGCGAGCACGTGTTGACCAAGACATTCTATCTGCTGCGCGACTTCCCCGGCCGCTTCAACTCAGGCCAGACCTGGGTCGAGGCATTGCCGCGCGAGGACGACGACGAGGCTGCACAGCGCCCGGCACGCGGCGGCGACGGCGTCTCGCCGATCATCATCACGTCGAACGACCTCGCCGGTGCCTGGGCGATCCGCCCCGACGGCCAGCCGATGCTGCCGCTGACGCCGGGCGAGCCGCGCCAGCGTGAATTCGCCTTCCGCGCCGGCGTCAACATCGTGATGTACACGCTGACCGGCAACTACAAGGCCGACCAGGTGCACGCGCCTGCTTTGATCGAGCGGCTGGGACAATGATATGAACTACGGCATCGCGTTCACACCGCTGGTTCCTTCGCTCGTGCTGTGGCTCGCGCTCGGCGCGATCGTCGTCATCGCCGTGCTGCTGCTGGTGTCGCGCGCGCGTGGCGCCGCGGTGCGGGTCGCGGCGCTGGCGCTGATCCTACTGGCACTGGCCAATCCCTCCTTCACCCGCGAGGACCGCGAGCCGCTGTCCTCGGTCGCTGCCGTCGTGGTCGACAAGAGCCCGAGCCAGAATTTCGGCACGCGCAACCAGGAGACCGACAAGGCGCGGCAGGCGCTGGTCGACAGCCTGAAGCAGATCAAGGGCCTCGAGGTCCGCGTCGTCGAGGCCGGTCAGGCCGATGGCGAGACCGATGGCACAAAACTGTTCGGCGCGCTGACGTCGGCGCTGTCGGACGTTCCGGTCGAGCGCGTCGCCGGCGCGTTCATGATCACCGATGGCCGCGTGCATGACATTCCGGCCAACGCCCAGGCGCTCGGCTTCCAGGCGCCGGTCCACGCGCTGATCACCGGCCGCAAGGACGAGCGCGACCGCCGCATCGCGATCACTGCCGCGCCGCGCTTCGGCATCGTCGGCCAGATCCAGACCATCACCTTCCGGCTCGACGACCAGGGCGTCACCGGCGAGCGCGCCAAGGTCACGATCCGCCGCGACGGCGAAGTGATCAACGAGCGCACGCTGACCAGCGGCCAGACCTCGAGCGTCGACATCGACATCAAGCACGCCGGACCCAACATCGTCGAGATCGAGGCCTCTCCGCTCGAGAACGAGCTGACGCCGGTCAACAACCGCGCCGTGGTCGCGATCGACGGCGTCCGCGACAAGCTGCGCGTGCTGCTGGTTTCCGGCGAGCCGCATTCCGGCGAACGCACCTGGCGCAACCTCTTGAAGTCCGACCCCAGCGTCGATCTCGTGCACTTCACCATTCTGCGTCCGCCGGAGAAACAGGACGGCACGCCGATCAACGAGCTGTCGCTGATCGCATTTCCGACCCGCGAGCTGTTCCAGCAGAAGATCAACGAATTTCAGCTGATCATCTTCGACCGCTACGCCCGCCAGGGCGTGCTGCCGATCGCCTATTTCGACAACATCGCGCGCTACGTTCGCGCCGGCGGCGCGGTGCTGGTGTCCGCCGGCCCCGACTACGCCTCGACCACCAGCATCTGGCGCACGCCGCTGGACTCGGTGCTGCCGGCCGAACCGGTCGGGGTGACCGAGAAGCCGTTCTACGCGCATCTGAGCGATGCCGGTAAGCGCCATCCGGTGACGCGCGGGCTGGAAGGCTCGAATGCCGAGCCGCCGCATTGGAGCCGGTTCTTCCGCACCGTCGATACCCGCAACGCGATCAATCCGCCGGTCATGACCGGCGCCGACGGCAAGCCGCTGCTGCTGCTGTCGCGCTTCGGCGAAGGCCGCGTCGCGCTGCTGCTCTCCGACCACATCTGGCTGTGGGCGCGCGGCTACGAGGGCGGCGGCCCGCATCTCGATTTGTTGCGGCGGGTGTCGCACTGGCTGATGAAGCAGCCCGACCTCGACGAAGAGGCGCTGCGCATGCAGGTGCAGGGCAAGGATCTCATGGTGGTGCGCCAGACCATGGCCGACACCGTCTCGCCGGTCACCGTGACGTCGCCGAGCGGCACCACGCGCGAACTGACGCTCACCGCCGGCGATCCCGGTGAGTGGCGCGCGACGCTGCCCGCCAACGAGCTCGGCCTGTGGCAGGCCACCGACGGCACGCTGAAGGCGCTGATCAATGTCGGCCCGACCAACCCGAAGGAATTCTCGGAGGTCACCTCGACCACGGAGATGCTGAAGCCGCTGGCGCAGGCGACCGGCGGCGACGCACGGCGCATCGTCGACGGTTCGAGCCTCGACATGCCGCGCGTCGTGCCGGTGCGCTCCTCCTCGATCTTCCGCGGCGACGGCTGGCTCGGCGTCAAGATGCGCGACGCCAGCGTCGTCAAGGGTGTCGGCGTGCTGCCGATGTTCGCCGGCCTGGTCGGCCTGCTGCTGTTGCTCGGCGCATTCGCGGCAACATGGCTGCGCGAGGGACGCTGAGCCCGGCCGGGCTCGCGTCTGCGTTGCATCAAGCACACACAGGCACCGCATCGACACGGTTCGTCTGAACGCCGGTTGACATCGCGCATGCCATCCGATGTTATAATGTAACATCGGGCGCTGGGGTGTTGATGCGCTCCCGACGGGTGGGCGTTATCGGCATGCAGTGGTTCCGGCGACACATCAAGACTGGCTCGCGGCTGGCGCTGTTCGCGCTCGCCGTCCAGTTCATGCTGTCGTTCGGGCATTTCCATCCGATCGCGGCCGCGCAAGCGGCGCCCGCGGTTCAGACCGGGCTGTCGCTGGTCGATCTCGCCTATATCGGGACCTCCGCGACGCCGGACCTCGCGGTCCAGGTGACTGGGACGCCACAGCCCGCCAATCACGACAACGACCGGCATCCGGCCGACAATTGCGCGATCTGCGCCGTCATCTCGCTCGCGAGCAGCATGCTGTTCACGGCGCCGCCGGTGCTGTTGCTGCCGGAAGCCATCGAGCTTCTGTTCCGCACCACCAATGCCGAATTCGCCCATCTGAAATCGGCGCCGGCGGCCTTCCACTCCCGCGCACCTCCCCTGTCCTGACATCGACTGATTGCTGCACGCCCTGAGCAGACGGCCGCGTCACATTTGCGGCCTGCGCCAGCGGGGCAAATCGGAATCGATCCGTCATTTCGACGGGCCTGGATCGGGACAATGACACTTCAGAAGAAACGAGCACTCCACATCGGGAGCGTGAGCTGGCTATTGCTGGGCGCGATGAGCCACAATGCGCTGGCCGACGACACGCCGACACAACTCCCTGACATCACCGTGACGGCACCGAGCCCGATCCAACGGCACCGGACCGCGCCAACGCGCACGCCGAGCCATGTTGTCCGGGCCGCGCCGAGCCGCAACCGCGAACGCGCCGCGGCCGTGCAACCGGCGCCTGCGGCACCCGCGCCGGCACCGCAGCAGGGCGTGCTACCCGTGGTTACCGATCAGTTCGCCACCGTCACCGTGATACCCAACGAGGAACTGCGGCGCTCCGGCGCCGCCACGCTCGGCGATCTACTGTTCTCCAAGCCCGGCATCACCGGCTCGAGCTTCGCGCCCGGCGCGTCGAGCCGGCCGGTCATCCGCGGCCTCGACGTCAATCGCGTCGGCATCGTCGAAAACGGTCTCGGCGGCGGCGGCGTGTCGGATCTCGGCGAGGATCATTTCGTCCCGATCGATCCGCTCTCGACCAACCAGATCGAAGTGGTGCGCGGCCCGGCCGCGCTGCGCTACGGCTCGACCTCGATCGGCGGCGTCGTCAGCGCCACCAACAACCGGATTCCCGATGCGATGCCGACCTGCGCGGCGGCGCCGTTCCAGAGCTACGGATTGCCGGTGAAGGCTCCGCTGGCCGACGCCGGCGCGCCGGGTTGCCTCAATGTCGAGACCCGCACGTCGGTCAGTTCGGTCAATCGCGGCGTCGAGGGCGGCATGCTGCTGGACGCCGGCGGCAACAATGTCGCCGTGCATGCCGACGTCTATGGCCGCTCGACCAGCGACTACAGCATCCCGAGCTATCCGTATCTGTTCGACCAGACCCGGCCGGTGAACGGCCGCCAGCCGAACTCCGCGACGCAGTCGGACGGCGCGTCGGTCGGCGCCTCCTATTTCTTCCAGGGCGGCTATATCGGCGCGGCGATCACCCAGAACGACTCGCTCTACCATATCCCCGGCATCGACGGCGCCGACCACCAGACCCGGATCGACGCGCACCAGACCAAGATCGCGGTCAAGGGCGAGTACCGGCCCGATGCTGCTGCGATCGACGCGGTGCGGTTCTGGGTCGGCGCGACCGACTATCGCCACAACGAGCTCGGCCTCGCCGATCCGACCGACCCGTTCAGCGACGGCGTCCGGCAGACCTTCACCAACAAGGAGCAGGAAGCCCGCGTCGAGGTCCAGATGATGCCGTTCAACGCGCGCTTCGCCACGGTGACGACCGCGTTCGGCATGCAGGCCGGGCATCAGGAGCTGACCGCGCCGAGCCCGGACGATCCGACCTCGCTGTTCAACGGCCTTTGGAGTCCGAACAACAACAACCGCGTCGCCGGTTACGTGTTCAACGAGTTCAAGTTCACGGATTCGACCAAGGCGCAAATCGCCGGCCGCATCGAGCATGTCGACCTGCACGGATCGATGCCGAATTTCCCGGCGGACTATCTGCCTGACGGTGCACCGCAGAGCTCGATCGCACGCAATCCGTCCTACACGCCGGTCAGCGGCAGCATCGGGCTGCTGCAGAACCTGCCCGGCGATCTCGTCGGCAGCATCACCGCGCAATATGTCGAACGCGCGCCGAAGCCTGCGGAGCTGTTCTCGCGCGGCGCGCATGATGCGACCGCGACCTTCGACATCGGCAATCCGAACCTGACCATCGAGACCGCGAAATCGGTCGAGATCGGCCTGCGCAAGGCGACCGGGCCGTTCCGCTTCGAGGCCACCGCCTACTACACCCGCTTCAGCAACTTCATCTATCGCCGCCTGACCGGGGTGATGTGCGGCGACGATTTCGACTCCTGCGGCAATGGCGATCCCAACAATGAGGCGCGGCAGGCGGTTTATTCGCAGCGTGACGCGATCTTCCGCGGCGCCGAATTCCAGAGCCAGTTCGACATCGGCCCGCTCAACGGCGGCATCTGGGGCATCGAGAACCAGTTCGACGTGGTGCGCGCCACCTTCACCGACGGCAGCAACGTGCCGCGGATTCCACCGGTGCGGCTTGGCGGCGGCTTCTATTGGCGCGACAGCAACTGGCTGACCCGCATCAATCTGGTGCACGCCTTCGCGCAGAACGACATCGCCGTCATCGGCGAGACCCCGACGGCGGGCTACAATCTCTTGAACGCGGAGATCACCTACAACACCAAGCTGAATTCGTCATGGATCGGCGCGCGGGAGATGACGCTTGGTCTGGTCGGCAACAATCTGCTCAACCAGAACATCCGCAACTCCGTCTCCTATACCAAGGACGAGGTGCTGATGCCGGGCCTCGGCATACGGGCGTTCGCCAACCTGAAGTTCTGAGACAAGCGTATCCCTCTGCCGCCAGCGGCAGAGGGATTTTGCGATCGCGTAGCCCGGATGGAGCGCAGCGCAATCCGGGGGGACTGCTCCCGCGGTGAGACTGATCCCGGATTTCGCTTCGCTCCATCCGGGCTACGAGCGTCTCTGAGGGGAGCTGCGTAACCTGCTCGGTCCGGACGATCAGTGGCCGACGACGACTTCGCTGATCTGGATCACCGGCTGCTGATCGGTGTAGTTCGGGATGTCGCCCAAGATCTCCTGGGCGTGCTTGCCCATGCCGGCCGCGAAGGCCTCAACCGAGTCGCAGAAGATGTGGCACATTCCGACATAGGTTGCAGGTTGCCCCGGCGCGCCGCCGGCGATGCCCTTGTCGACTGTGTAGTATTTGCATGCGTCGCCGAGGCGCGCCTTCACCAGCGGCATGTGCTTGTCGCGATAATAGTCGTGATCAAAGCGTGCGCCTGGATTGTTCGGATACATCACACTGACTTTGATCATGGCGCGCACTCTCCCTGTTGATATGACATGCGCCGGTCTTGTCCCGGCGCTTGCCTCAACTGTGCTTTAGTTTCCGATAGCGCGCAACAGTTCCGGCGACGCTCGCGAGAACGTCAGATCGCCTTGCTCCAGTCCGGCTGGATCGGCCCGGACACGCCCTCGGCCGCGCCGTCGACCAGTTCCATGACAAGCAGGCGACTGTAATCGACCGGACCGGGCATGGTCATTTGCCCCTTCGGGACCGGCTTGAAGCCGACCCGCGCGTAGTATGGCTCGTCGCCGACCAGCACGATCAGCCGGTGGCCCTTGGCGCGGGCGTCGTTGATCGCACGCTCGAGCAGCGCACGGCCGACGCCGCGGCTGCGGAACGGCGGCTCGACCGTTAGCGGCCCGAGCATCAGCGCCGGCGTATCGCCGATCGTGATCGGCAACTGGCGCACCGAGCCGACCAGCAGCGTGCCGATCCGCGCCGTGAAGGAGACATCGAGCAGATGATCGACATGCTCACGCAGCCGGTAGGCGCTGAGCACGAAGCGGCCGGGCCCGAAGGTGCGCTCGTGCAGGCGCTCGATCGCCTGGGCGTCTTTCGGGGTCTCGGGCAGGATGGTCAGGGACAATTCGGTCATTGTGGGGCGCGGGATAGCATCTGGCGCGGGCGCGGTCCATCACCGCCATGTCGCCGTCGGCGGCCTGCCTTCGAGCACCTCCGCGATCCGCAGCCGCGTACCGGGGGTGGTCTCGTCAGGCAGATCAGCCGGGTCGAAGAAGCCGCAGGCCACGATCTCGCGATTCGGCTCCGGCAGGCGGTCCTGCCGGTAGTTCCTGACGACGTAGACCGCGACATGATCGCGCGGCGAGACGTGGCTGTTGTGGAAGATGCCGTGCAGCGCCGGCTCGCCCTTGAGTTCGATCCGCCCCTCCTCCTCCAATTCGCGCCGCAGCGACTCGATAAAGCTTTCGCCGACCTCGACTCCGCCGCCAGGCAGATACCAGCCGTGGACGTAGCTGTGCTTGACCAGGAACACCCTGTTGTCGGCATCGAGCACGACGGCACGGACCCCGAGCGTCATGCTGCGGACCAGCCGCCAGTAGAAATGAAACACCCATCTGATCTGCGGCTCGTAGCGCTTGCGTAAATCGAGCAGGACCGTCACTGAACCCTCGACATCATGGTGTTTGATCCGTGCTTTGATCCTTGCGCGCCTGCGCAGCTCTTGCCAATACAGGGCAGGACGTTCGGGATAGCACGACATGACCGACTGCCGGCCACTTTTCGCGGACAATCCGAAGGGAATCGCATGATGGCGGCGTTCCGCCTCGCGCATCTGTCGGACCCGCATTTGCCGCCGCTCCCGGCGGCGCGGCTGCGCGATCTGGCCGGCAAGCGCGCCTTCGGCTACCTGAACTGGACGCGCAACCGTCACAAATATCACCGCCGCGACGTGCTCGACGCGCTGGTGTCGGACATGCAGGCGCAGCAGCCGGACCATATCGCCGTGACCGGCGACCTCGTCAATCTGGCGCTGGATGCCGAGTTCAATCCGGCCCGGCAATGGCTGGAGGGCGTGGGTTCGCCTGCCGACGTCACCGTGATCCCCGGCAACCACGACGCCTATGTGCGCGCGACCCGGCATCGCTTCGTCAGTCACTTCGGCGACTATCTGCGCGGCGACGCCGACGGCGCGGCAACGCATTTTCCGTTCGTGCGCCGCCGCGGGCCGCTGGCGCTGATCGGCGTCTCCTCGGCGGTGCCGACGCCACCGCTGATGGCGACCGGCTGGCTCGGCCATCCCCAGCTCGATGCGCTTGATGCGATCCTCGCGCAGCTGTCGCGGGAGGACGCCTTCCGCGTCCTCCTGGTGCATCACCCGCTGCACTCCGACGGCCGCGCCAAGCGCCTGACCGATTCGCATCAGCTGCTCGCGCTGCTCAGGCGCCACGGCGTCGAGCTGGTGCTGCATGGCCACGACCACATCCATTCGACGATGTGGTTCGACGGCCCGGAGCGGAAGATCCCGGCGATCGGCGTGCCGTCGGCATCGGCGCTGGCGCGCAAGCACTATCCGGCGGCGGCCTACAATTTGTTCTCGATCGAGCGTGACGGCAATGCCTGGCGCTGCGAGCAGACCGTGCGCGGCCTCGGCGATCACGACGGCATTCGCGAATTGAAGCAAGTACGACTGTCCTAATCGCCGCCCCCGCCGCCGCCTGTCTCTT